>CAMCQL010000042.1 GCA_945877005.1 Chryseobacterium gleum | reverse complement strand
AAACACAAACCTTATCAACAAACAACTCGATGCTTATTTAAGTGTAACAGCTGAAGATGTACAACGAGTAGCAAAAAAATATTTTACAAAAGATGCGAGAGTTATTTTAGTTTACTTACCAAAGCAAGCGAATTAATTCACTAAACTAGAAATAAAGACACCAGTCAATCATACAATGACTATTAAAGCAAATTAAAAAAAATGAAAAAATTAGCGATAGCTTTAACGACGACCATTGCAATTCAAGCGACTTCCATTGCTCAAATTGATCGTTCAATACAGCCAAAACCAGGAGCTCCAACTTCGATAAACATTAAAGATTCTGAAGTTTTCACATTGGAAAACGGTATTACTGTAATTGTTTCTGAAAATCACAAAATCCCTAAAGTTTCTGTGCAATTAATCCTTGGCTCATCTTCAATTCCTGAAGGAAAAAAAACAGGAGTTAGCAGCATAGCTGGAGAATTATTAATGTCTGGAACTACCAATCGTACTAAAGATCAATTGGATAGAGAAATTGATTACATTGGTGCTCAACTTACTACAAGTTCAGAATACATTGGATTGGATTGTTTGAAAAAACACCTAAACAAAGGTCTTGATTTAATGACAGATGTTCTTTATCATCCAAGTTTTACTGAGGCAGAATTTGATCGTATCAAAAAAAGAAAAGAATCTGATATATTATCGGCAAAGACAGAACCAAACAGCATGGCTTCGAATGCTTCATCAAGAGCTAACTTCCCTAACAATCACCCATTTGGTGAAATTGAAACAGATGAAACAATCAAAAACATTACTTTGGAAGATGTTAAAATGTTTCATCAAATAGTCTTTACACCAAAAGGGAGTTACCTTGTATTCGTAGGTGACATCACTAAAGAAGAAGCGATTAAGATTGCTAATGAGCAATTTAAATCTTGGAAAGGTGGAGAAAAAATTGAACTAAACAATGGAGATGGTTATTTTTCTGATGCTCGAAGAGTTTTATTTGTCAATAAACCAAATGCTGTTCAATCTACCATCAATGTTACATTTCCTATGAAAATTAAATTAGGAGATAAAAACCAATTGGCACTTTCTGTTTTAAATAACATTATTGGAGGCGGTAGCTTTGGAACAAGACTATTTCAAAATTTAAGAGAAAAACATGCATATACTTATGGTTGCTATTCCAAAGCAAAAATCACACAAGAAGGTAGTTACTTTGTTGCTTCAGGTAGTTTCAGAAATGAAGTGACAGATAGTGCTATCACAGAAATTCTTAATGAATTAACCAACATAACGAATGAATATGTGACTGATGAAGAGTTGGAAAATGTTAAAGCGTCAATGGCAGGTAATTTTTCTCGTTCGCTAGAACAACCATCAACTTTAGCTGAATTTGCTTTCCGTACAATCCGTTACAACTTACCAAATAATTATTACAAGGATTATTTAAAATCTCTGAATGCTGTTACAAAAGAAGAATTATTAGCAATCGCAAAACAATACTTAAAAGTTGAAAACTGTAACATCGTTGTGGTTGGAAATGAATCTATTTTGGATAAAATAAAGAAATTTGATGCAGATGGTGTGATTGAAAAATTAGATGCATTAGGTCAGACTTTTACTGAACGTAAAACTGCAACTATAACTCAAAATCAATTGTTTGAAAACTATCTTCAAAAAATAACAAGTACATCAACCATAAAAGATGCTAGTAAAAAGCTTAAAAAACTTACTACATTAAGTCAAATAGTTGAAATGACTTCTCCTCAAATACCTGTTTCTGTTTTATTTACAAGTATCAAAAAAAGTACATTTAGTGTATTTGAAACTTTTGAAATTCAAGGTAAAATTCAACATAAAAGTGTTTTTAATGGTACAACTGGATTTGAAGAATCAAACGGACAAGAAAAAAAGATTTTAACGGCTTCTCAAATTGAAGACAAATTTAAAATCGGTGGAATTATTCCAGAAATTAATTTATTAAACAATTCATCAAATATAACACTGTTAGGCATTGAGTCAATCAATGGTAAGGATGCTTTTGTTGTAAAATATAAATCTAATGAATCAGAAAACTATTATTACTATGATACTCAGACCTACTTAAAAATTAAAGCTACAAAAATAGAAGCTGAAGGAGAACAATCGATAATCTATTCAGACTATAAGGAAGTAAGCGGTATATTATTTCCTCAAACTATTTCATTTTCAATGGGAGGATTGAATCTTGAAGGAAAATTAAAATCAATAGAAGTAAATTCAAAAATTGAAGATTCAAAATTTAATTAATCTTCAATTTAAACAATTTTAAAAAAACTAAACCATGATAAATAGTTTATTAAAAAAATTATTCGGTGATAAAGCAACAAAAGAAAGAAAAGAATATCAACCGATTATTGATAAATGTAACGAATATTTTGCACAATTCGCAGGGCTAACAGACGATGAATTAAGACAAAAAACCTTTGAATTTCAATCGAAAATAAAAGAAGCTACAGCAGAATTAGAATTGGAAATTACCAATTTACAATCGAAAACGAACGATCCACAAATTTCTATTGATGAAAAAGAAAACCTTTTTAATCAAATCGACCAATTATCAAAAGATGTCAACGAGAAAATTGAAACTGTTTTAATCGATATTTTACCTGAAGCTTTTGCAGTAATTAAAGAAACTTCTAGAAGATGGAATGAAAATAGTTCATTAAATGTGTTAGCGCAAGATTTTGATAAAGCGTTAAGTCAACGTAAGGATGGAATCACTATTGATGGAGATCGTGCAATTTGGCACAATGAATGGACAGCTGCAGGTGCTTTGGTTAAATGGTCAATGGTGCATTACGATGTTCAATTAATGGGAGGAGCTGTTCTTCATAAAGGAAATATTGCTGAGATGCAAACTGGTGAAGGTAAAACCTTAGTAGCTACCCTACCTGTATATTTAAATGCGTTATCAGGTAAAGGTGTTCACTTGGTTACAGTAAATGATTATTTGTCAAAACGCGACTCTGAATGGATGGGTCCTCTTTATCAATTTCATGGTTTATCTGTAGAATGTATTGATAAATACCGTCCAAATTCTCCTGAACGAAGAAATGCGTATTTAGCAGATATTACTTTTGGAACAAACAATGAATTTGGATTTGATTATTTGCGTGACAACATGGCAAGTAATGTAGAAGATTTAGTTCAACGAAATCATCACTTTGCGATTGTAGATGAAGTCGATTCAGTTTTAATCGATGATGCTCGTACACCTTTAATTATTTCTGGTCCAACTCCAAAAGGAGATGAACATGAATTTCACGAATTAAAACCGCGTGTTGAAAAATTAGTTGCTGCACAAAGAGCATACGTGAACCAAGCCTTGGTTGAAGCGAAAAAATTATTAGCTGTAATCAATAGTCCAGGTGACGACAAAAAGGACACTAAAACTGCATTGGAAGATGGTGGGATTGCTTTATTGAGAGCATTTCGAGGATTACCTAAAAACAAACCTTTAATTAAATTCCTTTCTGAATCAGGAATCAAAGCTCACTTGCAAAAAACTGAGAATTTTTATATGCAAGAGCAAGGAAAAAACATGAAAAAAATCGATACTGAATTATTTTTCATAATCGACGAAAAAAACAATACGATAGAGCTAACTGAAAAAGGAATCAATCTAATTTCAGATGGTGATAATTCAGATTTTTATGTGATACCTGATATAGGTTCAGAAATTGCTAAACTACAAAAATCAGAATTAACAGGAACAGAACTTCAAGATCAAAAAGATACTTTGATTCGTGAATTTAGTATCAAGTCTGAACGCATTCATTCAGTTAACCAACTTTTAAAAGCATATACCCTTTTTGAAAAAGAAGTGGAATATGTAATTATGGATGGGAAAATAAAAATTGTAGATGAACAAACGGGACGTATTATGGAAGGTCGCCGTTATTCTGACGGATTACATCAAGCAATAGAAGCAAAAGAAAATGTCCAAGTGGAAGCTGCAACTCAAACTTACGCTACAATAACACTTCAAAACTATTTTAGAATGTACCACAAACTTGCGGGGATGACAGGTACAGCTGAAACAGAAGCGAAAGAATTTTGGGACATCTATAAGCTTGATGTTGTTGTAATTCCTTCTAATAAAATTATTCAAAGAAACGACATGAATGATTTGGTATTTCGTTCAGCGCGAGAAAAATTCGCAGCGGTTATCGATGAAACTGAACGTTTAGTGAAAGAAGGCAGACCAGTTCTTGTAGGTACAACTACTGTTGAAATATCTGAATTTTTAAGTCGCTCCTTAAAAATGAGAGGGATACCCCATCAAGTTTTGAATGCAAAATACCATCAAAAAGAAGCTGAGATTGTTGCCGAAGCTGGTAAAGCAGGTACTGTAACGATTGCTACAAACATGGCAGGTCGTGGTACGGATATCAAATTGGGTGAAGGTGTGAAAGAAGCGGGTGGTTTAGCGATCATCGGAACAGAACGTCACGATTCAAGACGTGTAGATCGACAATTAAGAGGTCGTGCAGGTCGACAAGGTGACACTGGATCTTCAAGATTTTTTGTCTCTTTGGAGGATGATTTGATGCGTAAATTTGGTTCTGAGCGAATTGCTAAGATAATGGATCGTTTAGGCTTAAAAGAAGGAGAAGTGATTGAACATAGCATGGTTTCTAAATCAATCGAACGTGCTCAGAAAAAAGTAGAAGAAAACAACTTTGGAATGAGAAAACGTTTATTGGAATACGATGACGTAATGAGTGCGCAACGAAAAGCAATCTACAAAAAGCGTCGAAATGCATTATCTGGTGAAAGATTGAGTTTAGACATAGCTAATATGTTTTACGATGTCGCTGAATCAATCGTACTGAATTTCCCTAGCCCAAGTCAATTCGAAGAGTTTACATTAGAACTTTACAGAATAGTTGGAATAGAACCACCATTTACTGTTGAAGAATTTTCAAAATTAGATACGTATGGAAAAACTGAAAAAGTTTTTTCAAAAGTATTAGAGCATTATGCGCATAAGAATGAACGTATTATTCAAAAATCAATGCCGCAAATAAAAAATGTATACGAGAATCCTTCTAATCAATTTGAAAATATTTTATTTGAATTAACCGATGGTCTGAAAGAAATGCAACTGGTTGTTTCACTCAAAGACACATACGAAACGAATGGTAAAGCACTTATTACAGTAATCGAAAGAAATACAACGCTTGCACTTATTGATGACGAATGGAAAGAACATTTACGTGAAATGGACGATTTAAGAACATCGGTACAACAAGCTGTTTATGAGCAAAAAGACCCACTTATTGTCTACAAATTAGAATCGTTTGAATTATTTAAATCTATGTTAGGAAGACTAAATCTTCAGACTGTAGAGACGCTTTTAAAAATGGATTTACCACAAGAAGAAAAAATTCAAATTACAAACAGACAAGCGGTAGTAGAAAATCACTATGATAAGGCAATAGTTGGTGGTCCAGATGACATTGAGGATGCTGAGTTTAGTGAAGTAAAAAAACAACCAATTGTAGTTGAACCTAAAATTAATCGAAATGATCTATGTCCTTGTGGAAGTGGTAAAAAATTCAAACAATGTCACGGTAAATAATTGACAAATTGTTGATCAGTATATAAAATAGCTCTACTACTAAAACAGGTACTAGAGCTATTTTAGTTATAAAAAGAATAGTATTAACAATGGAATTAGGGTTTATTGGTAGTGGAAATGTAGCATTTCATCTGGCTAGCTACTTTAAAAATAAAAAAATTAATATTAAATGGATTTATGGTAGAAATTCAACTACCGTGAATGAATTGGCTCATTGCGTTAATTCTTTACCTCAAATACAACTAACAGATTTACCCTCGGTTGATGCAATTATTGTCTGTGTAGCAGATAACGCAATAGCATCAGTAGTTGAACAATTACCTTGTAATGCATCAATACTAATTACATCTGGCACTTTTGACATTGACACAATTGCAATTTACACTCCAAATAGTGGTATATTATATCCACTGCAAACATTTACTAAAAATACGCCACTTGAAATTAATAAAATACCATTTATAATAGAGAGTAGGACAAAAACGATTACCTCCACTTTGAATAAATTAATCGATTTAGGAGATTTGAAATCTATTCAAATGAATTATGAAAAGCGAAAAAAAATTCATTTGTCAGCGGTGTTTTTAAATAATTTTATCAATCACATGATTCATCTAATTCAAGAAAAATCAAACATTGAAAACATAGATTTCCAAATATTCAACCCTTTAATTTCAGAAACTATTCGTAAAGCGTTAAATGAACAAGCAAAATTAATGCAAACGGGTCCAGCCATAAGAAAAGACACGCAAACTATTGTTGCTCATCAACAAATGTTAGATGGTTATTTATTTCAACTGTACAATTTATTCACTAATAGCATTTTAGAAACACATAAAGAAAATTAAATTATTCCAATATATTAATTCCACTAGCTAAATTATTAAAGAATCTATGAAAAAAAATTATAAAGAAAAGTTACCACACATCACTACATTTATTTTTGATATTGACGGGGTATTCACTACTGGCGAAGTAATTCTATTCCAAAATGAGTTCGTTAGAACCTTACATTCGAAAGATGCTTATGCGATACAATATGCAAAAAAAATGGGGTATCGTTTATTTGCCATTACAGGTGGAGAATCAGAACAAACAAAAAGAACATTAGAAGCCATTGGGTTAACACATGTCTATTTAAATTCAGCGAATAAAGTTGAAGTCTATAATGCTTGTAAAAAAGAATACAATTTTACAGATGAAGAAGTATTGTATATGGGAGATGATTTACCAGATTACCCATTATTACAAATAGTAAATGTTTCAACCTGTCCGCAAGATGCTGCACCTGAAATAAAGAAAATATGTGACTATCAATCCCCAATTTTTGGAGGGAAAGGCTGTGTTAGAGATGTAATAGAACAAACGCTAAAATCACAGAACAAATGGTTCTCTGAACACGCATTTGTATGGTAGTTTAATTAGTTGTAAAACTTAAAGAAATAATTGCAATAAAATTGTTTACTACTTTCTTGTAAATTTCTTTTGAAGCTCATTAAAATAGTTAATATAACTCTTTTGAATGTTTAAAAACATATCGAACATGTTTGGATGAGAATAGGAAGAAACAGACTGAACATACAAATTCATAATAATTTGTTGCACTGTCATATTATTTTGAAGTGCTAAGGTTTTTATCTGATCATTCAAATCTTCAATAGAAGTAGGTTTTAATACTTTTGAATCTATAAATTTTTGTGTTTTGGATTGAATAGGGTCTATATTTTCAATTTTATTAATATGAATACCTACTTCTTCTAAATCAACCAATGCTACTGGTTTTTGTTCCAAAAAATCTTCTTCAACATTAAAATCAGGAGATAAAGCGATATGCTCTGCTTCTAAAAATTTAGTCAAGTCATTTAATGTGTTTGATTTTTTTGCCATATTTAATTATTGTTCATTAAAGTTAGTAATTCTGTAACAACAGGTAAATATTCTTTTTCAGGTAATATTGTACTACACTGCGAATACATATTTTTTGATGGTACATAATTCTCTAAAATTGATGCATCCAATTGAGATAACAAATTTGTAACAGTTTTGTTTTTCATGTTTGCATTAATTCTATTAGGCAATATAACTATTTTTAAGTTAAGATTCAAGTCTTTTGCATGTTTTAAGTCTTCCACTGTCTGAAAAGTGACTAGTAAATCATTTTGAGAGAGGCTTGTCGGAATAATTACTAAATCGCTATTGACACAAATTTTTTTAATACTTGAATCTGTAGTCTTTCCTGCCGTGTCTATAATTA
This sequence comes from Chryseobacterium gleum, assembly GCA_945877005.1. GTDB lineage: Bacteria > Bacteroidota > Bacteroidia > Flavobacteriales_D > Crocinitomicaceae > CANHVK01. The sequence continues at coordinate 3,312 of CAMCQL010000042.1, read as the reverse complement.
TATAATCATACCCACTAGTTTTATAGGTTGGAAGAGTATCCAAAATAAGTGCATCTTCAGAAGGCACAATCCTAAATAACTGGTCCTCATTTGCTCCAGACTTAAATACATCCATTTTTCGGATGGTACTCAAGGTATAATTGGTATCTGTTTCAACCATCAAAACCTTATGTCCCAAACTATGTAACATCGTTGCGAGATTGATAGCGTTAGTGGTTTTGCCTGTCCCTCCTTTTCTACTAATGAATGAAATTATTTTAGCCATTTTAAAACATCAAAAATATTTTACTAATTTACGATTATATAGGGAAACGGATACTTAGCTTAAAAATACATTTAAACAATACCTATGTTAATAGTGCTAATTTTATAGAACTAACTCAATATTAATTGACGGATATAAGACGGAAATAAATGCATTCTCTTACCATACCATGAAAACATTTCACCATCCACAAGTAGTATTTTAGATTTTGGATAGTTTTTTTGTACTTCATCGATATCTTTTTCTGTAAATGGATATGGCTCTGAACTTAAAAAAATAAAATCGGGTATTTGTATCTCCTTGATAATCGGGTAACGAGTCAAATGTTTGGTCACTGAATCAAAACCAGCAATTTGCAACATTGAATGAATGTAAGTATCGCTTCCAATTGACATGTATGGTTTTTTCCAAATCAAATACAATACACCGAATTTTTTCTGATTTCCGATTGTAATTAAAGAAGCAAACTCTCGGTATATTTCATCGATAAGTTCTTTGCTCTTAGAAACACAATCTAAAACCTGTGACAAACCTTTCATCATCGCAATTGCAGAATGAAAATTCGTAACATCTGTCATCCAAACGGGAAAACAACTTGCTAAATTGAGAATGTCTTCCTTTGTATTCTCCTCTTTATTCGCGATAATTAAATCAGGTTTAAGTAACTTAATCTTTTCGATATTAACATTCTTAGTACCCCCAATACATTCAGTTAACTTTTTAAGATGAGGTGGATGAACACAAAACTTAGTAATCCCAACAATGTTTTCTTGAAGACCAACAGCAACTAAAAACTCAGTAATTGAAGGAACCAAACAAACAATTTTATTCGGAGGTCCATTCATTACAATCGTTCTACCTAATTGGTCGAAAAATTCCATTTAACCTATTGATGCAATTATGTCTTGACGCGTTATTATGTGAAACTCTCCATTATTTAACTCTACAAGAACTGCAGGTGTTTCCTTATTAATCAATTTAGTTACTTCTTCAATTGGAGTGTTTTCAACAACAACAGGAAAAGGTGCTTGTATAATGGATGATACAGGTGCATTTATTTTATCCGGATGGTCCATTAAAAATTGATATGTATGTGTATCATTCAATGAACCAACAATTTGATCGTCTTTCAATACTGGGATTTGAGAAATATTATACTTTCTCATTTTAGCAACTGCATGAGAAATAAGTTCCTCTGCGTATACTGTTACTAAAGATTTATCTGAATGATTTTTCACTAGATCGCCTGCAGAAGTATTTTTCTCCTCTAAAAAACCTCTTTCTCGCATCCAATCATCGTTAAATATTTTACCCACATACCTACTTCCATGATCGTGAAACAAAACAACAACAACGTCATCTTCTTTTAACTCTTCTTTCATCTGAAGAACACCTTTAATTGCTGAACCAGCAGAGTTCCCAACAAAAACACCTTCTTCACGCGCCAATCTTCGCGTATAAATAGCCGCATCTTTATCAGTTACCTTCTCAAAATGATCAATTACAGAAAAATCTACATTTGCTGGAAGTATGTCCTCTCCAATTCCTTCGGTTATGTATGGATAAATCTCGTTTTTATCAAATATCCCTGTTTCGTGATACTTTTTAAATACTGATCCATAGGTATCTATCCCCCAAATTTTAATAGCAGGATTTTTTTCTTTCAAATATTTTCCAATCCCAGAAATAGTCCCTCCCGTACCAACACCTACAACAAAATGAGTTATTTTTCCTTCCGTTTGTTCCCAAATTTCAGGACCTGTTTGCTCGTAATGAGCTTGGCGATTTGAAAGATTGTCGTATTGATTTACATACCAAGAATTAGGAATCTCTTTTGCTAATCTTCTTGAAACAGAATAATAAGACCTTGGATCTTCAGGCTCAACTGCCGTCGGACAAACAACAACCTCTGCTCCTACTGCTCGAAGAATATCCATTTTTTCTTTCGATTGTTTGTCGTTTAGAACACAAATCAATTTATAACCTTTTATTATACACGCAAGTGCCAATCCCATTCCAGTATTTCCTGAAGTACCTTCAATAACAGTAGCGCCTGGATTTAACAAACCAGATTTTTCAGCATCTTCAATCATTTTTAACGCCATGCGATCTTTGACTGAATTACCAGGATTTGTTGTTTCTATTTTCGCTAGAACAGTAGCCTTCAAATCTTTTGTTAATACGTTCAATCTTACTAAGGGAGTATTACCGATTGTTTCTAAAATGTTATTAAAATATTTCATTTTTTTGTCTTTAATTATTATTTTGTAACTACATAAAGTACTTCTTCAGGTATAAGTCTATACCGTTCTATTGTTGAGGTATCAAAATGTTTTTTAGGGTCGTATTCTTTTACTTTAAATCCAACACTTTCTAACCATTTTGGATAATCCAAACCAAACAGTCGTACGTGATCGTATTGCCAAAAATGTTTTTCTCTTTCTTCTGGTGAAGTGATAGACCAATCTTCGTAAGTTTCAGTTCTAGAACGATCTTGTGGTACTTGCATAATTCCTAAACCTCCTGGTTTTAATACTCGATATAATTCTGACATGCATTTTTTAGCATCATTCACATGTTCTAAGACATGGTTACAAAAAACAACGTCAAATGTATTTTCCTCTAATGGGATTTCATGTAAATCAAAGTGTAAATCTGCCAATGGTGAAACCAAATCTCCCGTCAAGTACTTTAAATTCTTGTGTTTTTTAAATAAACTATAAAAACATTGTTCAGGAGCTATATGTAATACCTCTAGATGTTTTGAAATGAAAAAATTAGACTCTTTTTTTAAATACAACCACATCAAACGATGACGCTCTAATGTCAAATCATATGGACATAATACATTCTCTCTATGCGCAACATCTGAACCATATGAAAGGAATTTTTTAAATTTGTTTTCACAGACAGGACACTCAACTGCATCTCCTTTGTAAATTAGTGGGGCAAATAACTTAAAAACATAACTCAATCGAATCAAGATTGGACGTGGAAGTGAATTTAATAAAAACTTATATAATTTTTTCATTTCAAAACATCTAGAG
>CAMCQL010000041.1 GCA_945877005.1 Chryseobacterium gleum | reverse complement strand
TTTTTAAAATGAAACCACCCAAAATAGCAGGATCAACTTCTTCAGTTAATTCAATTTTCCCATTTACAAATCCTCTCACTTTCGCAAGTATCGAATCTTTTGATGTATTATCTAATGCTATTGAAGAAACAAGTGTTACAGGAACAATGGCTTGTTTTTCTTTCCATAACGACTCAAACGATGCTGCAATTTCAGTTAGAATATTTTCTCTTCTGTTTTTAGCAATCAATGAAACAAATGAAATTGATAATTCGTCGAATCCATCGAAAATCTCTTTTAAAATAGAAATTTTCTTATCAGAATTAATCAATGGACTGTTCAAAAACAATTGAAAATCCGGTGTTTCATTATTTGCATCTAAAATCGCACGCATGTCAGATGAAATCACCTCAACTTTATTCAATTCAATGGATAAATCTAATAAAGCTTTCGCGTATCTAATTGCTGACTTTGTACTTTTCATCGTGTAGTATTAATTCAAATTAATATCTTCAGCTAACTTAGTAGCCAATGCTTTTTGTTTTTCGTCTGATGATAATTCAGTTTTAACAATTTTTTCAGCGATTTCAATTGATAAAGAAGCAACGTGTAATTTCAATTCAGAAATTGCAGCAGATTTTTCCAATTCAATTGAATGACGAGCAGCTGCTAATACTTTTTCAGCTTCATTTTTCGCATTGTTTTTTGCCTCTTCAATCATTCTGTTTGCTGTTTCTTTAGCATCTTTAACGATTGCATCTCTTTCAATACGCGCTTCTTTCAATAAATTTTCATTTTGACTTTTCAATGCAGCAATTTCTTTACGCGCATCTTCTGCCATATTGATTGCATTTTCAATGCCTTCTTCTCTATCTTGTAACGCATCTAAAATAGGTTTCCATGCGAATTTTCTCATTAATAAAATAAGAATCAACAAGATTACAGATTGCATTACAAACAACCCAGGAGAAAAATCATTTAATAACGTTTCCATAGTGATTTATTATTATACTTGAATAAAATGTTTTAAAATCAATTTGTTTAAAAAACGTTTTCCACAACCAATCGTTATGGAAAACGAAATTTTTCTTTGGATTATTTTCCTAAGATCAAAGCACCAAAAGCAAGACCTTCCAAAAGTGCACCGATGATGATCATCGCTGTTTGGATTTTACTTGCTGCTTCTGGTTGGCGAGCAATACCTTCCATTGCTTTTCCACCAATTTGACCTAAACCGATACCACCACCGATTACTACTAATCCAGCTCCAATTAAATTGTACATAGCTACTGATTTATATATTAAACAAAAAAAATACTAATTAATGATGATCGTGTTCTACAACCGCCATACCAATAAACAATGAGGATAACATTGTAAAGATAAACGCTTGCAAGAAAGCAACCAACAACTCTATCAACATGATGAATACAGACAACAACAACGACATTCCTGTAGAAGCTACTGGACCGAAAGCTGCTTTCATTGTAATCATCAACGCAATCAAACTCATTAACACAAAGTGACCCGCTGTGATGTTAGCAAATAAACGTATTGTTAAAGAGAACGGTTTTGTAAACATCCCTAACACCTCTATTGGTGCTAAAATAACTTTCATTAAAGGAGGAACACCTGGCATCCAGAAAATATGTCCCCAATATTCTTTATTTGCACTGAATTGTACGATAAAGAATGTGAATAAAGCCAAACAAAGTGTTACTGCAATATTACCTGTAACATTAAACCCAAGTGGAGTTAAACCGAGTAAATTCAAAATCCAAATAAAGAAGAATACAGTCAATAGGAATGGCATGAATTTTTTATATTTTGATTCTCCGATATTAGGACGTGCAATTTCATCTCTAACATACAATACCAAAGGCTCTAAAGCTCTTCCTAAACCAGTTGGAATTGGACCTTTCTTGTAACTTTTAGCCAACGCACCAAAGAAAATCAACATCAACACTCCAGTTAACAACATTCCAAAAACACTTTTTGTAATCGACAAATCAAGTGGTTTGAAATTTAACGGATGCTCACCGTGCATTCTTAAAATACCTTCTTTGTTTGTTTTATAAATTTTTCCGTGATGTAGTTTGTAGAAAGAACCTTTACTTTCAGCCACTTCCTCACCATGATGAAACTTAGCAGCAGAAAAAACATGCAAACCATTGTCTACTATAATTACTGGTAGAGAAAACCCAATGTGTGTTCCTGTTTCACCATTAGTAAAGAAGGTGAAATCGTGTGCATCTTGTAAGTGATGTTTGATATAATCGTTGATTTTATCAGGTGTATCAATTGGACCGTGCGTTGCAGGATTTTCATTTTTAGCGTGCTCGTTATGTTCATTTGCTGAAGCAAAAGAAAAAGAACTAAAAACCAAACAAATAAAAGCTATTGCAAATGTAAAGAAGGGTGTTGTTTTTTTCATAATTCAGTAATCAGATTTTCGTACCTTACTTAAATTCGAGTGCAAAAATACATAATAATTTAAATTAATAACAAATTTAATTAGATGTGTTATAAATTATTTACGCTCTTGACTAACGGAGTGGAAAGGTTCCATTAATTTCAGTCTTGAAGCAACGGTCATAGCTTCTATTAGTAAAAAGATAAAAAACGGCAACAATACTCCTAATTTATCTGCCAAATAAAGCTTTTTATCCAACAATCCAGCCGAGGAAAAAATCAAAATAAAGAGGCCCATTTTGATAAATACTGCCATTAAAAATGCATAACCGACTTTATCTGGTAAAACGGTTGCTAAAAGCTCCAATGATACAATAATAACCAATGTAGAAATAACAAAAAATGCGTACAATGCATTCAATGAAAAAATCATCTTATGAGCCCCGAGAAGTGTTTTATGAGCGGTGTATAGCACTACAAATGCGACAATAACAATTAAACAATATTTCAAAATTCTCATTGCAATTTCATTTTTTCTTTTCTTCATCGTTGGACATTTTAATAACTTGGCGAATAACAGAGAATGTACTCCCGAATACAGCAAACAAAGTTAGAACTTTATTGTACGTCAAAAAATCTGACGGATAATTTTTATCCAACCAGGTGCCTAGCAAACTAGAAACATAAATAGTAATTCCCATTTGAAGCCCTAAGGACGAATACTTCAACCAAACATTTGTTTTTTTTACTGGTATATTTTCCATGATAGACGCTAGATAAAATACTAAAAGAAAACTTTCTGTTAGTTAATTTACGAAAATACTACTAAAAAGAAAAGTAATGTGGATAATAAAAGAAAACAAGCTAGTATATTTGTCCTATGATGCGTGTTGAAGATATAATGGCGCCGATTGAGCAAGAAATGAAAGAATTCGAACTTCATTTCAAAAAAAATCTCGAATCTAAAGTCCCATTACTTGATAAAATTACCCACTACATCGTAAAACGTAAGGGGAAACAAATGCGTCCAATGTTTTTGTTTTTAACAGCCAAAATGTTGGGTAAAATAAATTACCGTACTTACCAAGCGGCATCTTTGGTGGAGTTACTTCATACTGCCACATTAGTTCATGACGATGTAGTCGACGATTCCAATGAACGCCGAGGATTTTTCTCGATCAACGCACTTTGGAAAAATAAAATTGCGGTACTGGTTGGTGACTTTATGTTGTCGCGTATTCTTTTGCTTTCCATTGAAAATAAAAACATTCGTGTTCTTGAAATAGTCGCTCGTGCTGTTCGTGAGATGAGTGAAGGTGAATTGTTGCAAATTGAAAAAGCAAGAAAACTTGATATTACAGAAGAAATTTATTTCGAAGTGATTAGACAAAAAACAGCTTCATTAATTGCAACTGTTTGTGAGGCTGCAAGTGCTTCTGTTGACAGAGAAGATCAGGCAGAAAACATGCGTAAATTTGGTGAATTAGTAGGTTTAGCATTCCAAATTAAAGACGATTTATTTGATTATGGTGGTGGTGGTGACATTGGTAAACCTACAGGTCTAGATATTCGCGAAAGAAAATTAACGCTCCCATTAATCTATACATTAAAAAATGTAGATCAATCTACACGCAAAGAGCTGATTTATATCATCAAAAATAAAAATGAAAATTCAAAATACGTTCAAAAAGCAATTTCAATTATTCAAGTAACAGGTGGTTTGACGTATGCTCAAAACAAAATGTATGCGCTCAGAGATGAAGCACTTTTATATCTAGAAGACATCCCTTCGTCTGAAGCTAAAACTGCATTGATTGGATTGGTCAATTACACCATTGAAAGGACAAAATAAGATTACTTCATGAAAAATTTACTTTATATTATTAGTGTCCTTTTGATTTTTTCTTGCACAAGAAAAAATCAAAATACAGTACACGAAAAACCGAAAAAAACCGAAAATCTGGTTGAAATTTCAGACGGAATGTATACCGAATATTACCCAGGAAAGACTCAAATTAAATTCCAAGGTGGTCAAGATGAAAATCATCAACGACATGGAAAATGGACATTCTTTAATACCGACGGGCATGAAATGAGTATTTCATTTTACGAGCATGGTCTTAAACATGGACATTCTATTGTAAAATATCCTTCTGGAGCAATCTATTACTACGGTGAATATGAGGATGATAAACAGATCGGTAGTTGGAAAACATTCGATCAAAAAGGGAATTTGATTTCAGAAAAAAATTATGACATTCACTAATCGTGTCTAGAATACCACCACATATCATCGATGAAATCATGCAGACTTCTCGCATTGAAGAAGTCATTGGTGAATTTGTGCATTTAAAACGAGCTGGCTCAAACCTGAAAGGATTGAGTCCATTTACAGATGAAAAAACTCCCTCTTTTGTTGTTTCTCCAGCTAAACAAATCTTCAAATGCTTTTCAACAGGTAAAGGGGGCTCTGTTGTTACGTTCTTAATGGAAAAAGAACATTATTCGTATCCAGAAGCACTCAAATGGTTAGCGAATAAATACAATATCCTACTTCCAGAAGAAAAGGAGCCAACTGCAGAAGAACTGGCTTCCATCACCGAGCGAGAAAGTTTACACATTATCAATGAATTTGCGAAAAATCACTTTTACACGCAACTACATGAAAATGATGAAGGTAAGGCAATAGGGCTAAGTTACTTTATTGAACGAGGTTTTAGACCAGACATCATTGAAAAATTTCAGCTTGGGTATTGCTTAGACAAAGGAAATGATTTTACGGAAACAGCTTTAAAAAAAGGGTTTAAACTCGATTATTTAGAGAAAGTTGGGTTGGTAAAATCAAAAGAAAACCGACATTTTGACTTTTTCAGAGGGCGTGTAATTTTCCCCATCCATTCAGTAACAGGCAGAACGCTTGGTTTTGGTGGAAGAACACTCCTTGCCGATAAAAAAATAGCCAAATACTTTAATTCTCCCGAAAGTGTTATCTACAATAAAAGTGAGATTTTATATGGTTTGTACTTTGCGAAAGGAGACATCGTAAAATACGATAACTGTTACTTGGTTGAAGGGTATACAGATGTTATCAGTATGCATCAGGCAGGTATTAGCAATGTGGTTTCCTCGTCTGGGACCTCATTGACGCAAGGTCAAATCAAACTTATCCGAAGGTATTCACAAAATGTAACCATTCTTTACGATGGGGATGCTGCTGGAATAAAAGCTTCTTTCAGAGGAATCGATTTATTATTATCTGAAGGACTTAATGTACGAGTTGTATTATTTCCAGATGGAGATGATCCCGATTCTTACTCAAAAAAAGTAAAGCAAGAAGAATTATTACATTATATTACAACGAATAAAAAGGACTTTGTTACTTTCAAAGCAGAGATTTTATTAGGCGAAAATCAAGCGAATGACCCGATTCAACGTGCTAAATTAATCCACGAAATTGTTCATTCCATCTCTTTGATTCCTGATTCGATTAGTAGATCCGTTTACACGAAAGACATCGCCGCTAAATTTGACATTGAAGAATCCATCATCCAACAAGAATTAGCGAAACTTCGGAAAAATAATCTTGCCAAATCAACTGCGCCAATTGAGGCTCCTTCAGAAAATGCTTTTCTGCCTCCTGTAGCACCAGAAACACCAACTCAAGTCAGTCTTTCTTCGGCCAAAAAAGTCGCTAAAGTCAATCATACAGAAGAAGATTTGCTTCGGATTTTAATAAAATATGGCCCTTTTGCAGTTGAAATAGACCAACAAGATGAACATGGGAAAGACGTCCTCGTTGAAGTTTCTGTAGCTGAATTAATTTGTCACGAGCTTCATCGGGATGAATTAACATTTAACCATCCCGTTTACAACCGAATATATCAGGAAATAAGTGAAGGTCTTACGCAGCAGACACTTTATAAATCAAGTTATTTTATGCGTTCAGAAGATCAAGAAATTGTTAAAATTATCTCTGAATTTGAATCTGAAAACTACGAATTAAGTCACAATTGGCTAACTTTGAAGAACATCGAAACAAATCAGGAAATCGATAAGTTAAAAAGTGCTGTGATGACATCCATTTACACTTTCAAAACAGATAAAATTCAACAACTAATTGATGAGATTCGTGAAAAACTAACGATAATATCTGAAAACGAAATTGAAGCAATCGAAGATTTATTAATCGAACAAATCACCCTTGAAAAAGTTAAAATAGCATTTGCTGAAAAATTAGGCAGAATAATATTACGATAACCATGAGTGAAACACTATTTGAATTAGGCCCCTACAAAGTTTGTTTGTGGAATTTATTAGCACTTTCGTTCATCTACGGAATCGCGTTCATATTTCGGAGAATTCTCCATGAAGTATTAAAAAAATATTTGTTAGGCGCTAATTTCAAGTTTGAAGGTAGAAAAACCGCTTGGTTACGATTAGTAAGCCAAGGTGTTTATTTTTTAGCTGGATATATTTCAATTCTTAGTTTTAAAATAAATAACAACAATGTTTCTTTCAAGGAATTTCTATCGTATCGCATCATAGAATCTAGGCAAGTCAATATCTCTTTCTTGCAAATTATTATTGTAATCGGTATATTTTTTGGTGCTAGAATGGGTGTAAATTTCGTGAAATTATACTTTAATAAAAAATTTCGTCAAAAAGCAGATCACAATACAAGTACCGAATATATTTATGTACAACTTAGTAAATACGTCATCTATGTGTTTTCTATTTTTTTCAGTTTAAAAGTACTCGAACTCGATTTTACCATATTACTTACAGGATCTGCAGCACTTTTGGTTGGATTGGGATTAGGGTTACAAGATGTTTTTAGAGATATGTTTTCCGGGTTGGTGTTACTTTTTGAAGGCACCATAAAAATTGGCGACATTATTGAACTAAGAGATTCAAAATTTAAAGAACCTGTTTTTGCTAAAATCTTAAAAATCAATGTAAGAACAACACAAATTGAAACAAGAGACGGAAACGTATTCATCATCCCAAATGCAAAACTTACACAAGAATACGTTGAAAACTGGAGCCATGGCAACGAATTAACACGCTCATTCATTCAATTGACGGTTGCTTATGGAACGGATACAGAATTGGTTTCTACCTTACTTCGACAAGCAGCTTTAAGTCATCCGAAAGTGAAAAAAAATCAACTTATCCAAGTTCGACTTAAGAATTTTGGGGACAATGGTCTCGAAATGGAGTTATTATTTTGGACCGATAATAGCTGGGACATCAGCAACTACAAATCAGATATACGAATGGAAATAAACCGTTTATTCAAACAATATGCCATTGTTATCCCATACCCACAACGTCATATTATCATCGATGAGAACCACAAGCAAACCAACGAACTTTAAGTTTGTTTTTTTAGTTCTTTGTGTGTCATTCTACTGTTTGACCATAAAAGCACAATCCTATGACATTGATTTACTTAGAAAAATAAATCACAGTTATACCGAGTCTACAGGGAGTGTAATGTGGGGGATTTCAGAAAGTATTACTCCAGTAGCAATTGCAACTCCATTAAGTGTTTTTGTGATTGCTTGGATAAAAAAAGATCGTAAAATAGTATTAAAAGGTCTTGAAATAGCCAGTGCCGAAATCATTTCATCTCTTATTACTACCCCACTTAAATTAGGGATTAAAAGAGAACGCCCTTTTGTAACCCATACCGACATCGAAAAACACTCCACTGGAGGTTCCTACTCTTTTCCATCCGGGCACACAAGCATGGCATTTGCAACAGCAACTTCACTTTCAATGGTTTACCCTAAATGGTATGTTATAATTCCGAGTTTTACCTATGCATCGTTGATGGGTTATTCTAGAATGTACCTTGGTGTTCATTATCCAAGTGATGTACTCATTGGGGCGCTTATTGGATCTGGATCAGCCTATCTCAGTCATTATTTGTATCAAAAATTCACAAAGGATAAAACAATATCCTCTACAGTAAACCTTTACTAAAAGACAAATTGAATTAAGACAGTTTATCCGCTAGGATGCGCATTTCGATAGTAGGAGAAATTTTTTCGTACACAATGTTGTATACAGCGTCAATTATTGGCATGTCTACTTGAAACTTTTTATTGATTTCCACTAAACATTTCACAGCATAATATCCTTCCGCAATCATTTCCATTTCTAATTGGGCACTTTTTACGGAATAACCTTTTCCAATCATGAATCCAAAAGTTCGGTTGCGTGAAAATTTCGAATAAGCTGTAACCAATAAATCGCCTAGGTAAGCAGAAGATTTGACATCTCTGTGTATCGGACTGACTACATCGATAAAGTTTTCAATTTCTTGTATTGCATTGGAAATCAAAACAGATTGAAAATTATCTCCATACCCTAAGCCCGAACAAATACCCGAAGCTACCGCATAAACATTTTTCAGTACTGCTGAAAATTCTGTTCCGAATAGATCGTCCGAAATAGTCGTTTTTATGTATCTGCACGAAAGTGCTCGCGCCATTATTGTTGCAATGCTATCGTCTTGACATGCAATTGTTAAATAAGATAACCGTTCTAATGCAACTTCTTCCGCATGACAAGGGCCGCAAATAATTCCAATTTTATGGTACGGCACTCCAAAAGTTTTATGAATGAAACGCGCAGGAATTGCATTGTATTCCGGAATTATTCCTTTTACAGCTGAAAAAACAACCTTCCCTTCAAACATATCCTTTGTTACATTTTCAAATAACTTTGTTAAAAATGCAGAAGGAGTGGCAATAATAATGTAATTGGCTGCATCCAAAATTTCATTTAAATCGTTCGAAATATGTAATTTGTCAGTATTGAATTCAATAGATTGTAAATATTTTGGATTGTGCTTGAAATTTTTGATATGGTTCACGTTTTCTTCAGAACGCACCCACCAATGTACCGTATCTAAATTGTTACATAGAATTTTTACGATGGCAGTCGCCCAACTACCTCCGCCAATAACAGCTATATTTTTCTCTTTCACCATGTATAAGACTACAAAAGTAAACTTAATTTAAAATTATACGGTAAAAACAACAACTTTAATCAGTTTTTTGCACTTTTGTAGTAATGCGCTTTTTCTACACTAACACTCTAAATTTATGATTAATAAATTGAAAATTAAAAACTTAGAAGAATATCATTCCGCCTATAATCAAAGCATAACCGACCCTTCAGAATTTTGGGGAAACATAGCATCTGCCTTTTATTGGCAAAAAAAATGGAGTAAAGTACTTGATTGGGAATTCACTACTCCTCGCATAGAATGGTTTGTAGGTGCAACCTTAAACATTACCGAAAACATTTTTGAAAGAAATTTTCCAGATAAAAAAGATTCCGTTGCATTACTTTGGGAGCCAAACTCTGACTCCGATCAACCATTGAGTATTACTTATTTTGAATTGTACGAAAGAGTGAACCAATGTGCAAATGCATTAAAATCATTGGGGGTTAAAAAGGGAGATCGCGTATGTATTTATCTTCCGATGATTCCTGAATTGGCTATCAGTGTTTTAGCCTGTGCACGTATTGGAGCGATTCATTCGGTTGTTTTTGCGGGCTTTTCAGCAAGTTCACTTTCTGATCGTCTCAATGACGCAGAAGCATCACTAATAATTACTTCCGATGGACTGAATCGTGGTGCAAAAACGATGTCACTTAAAACTGTTGTAGACGAAGCATTACTAACTGCCCCATCCGTTGAAAAAACAATCGTAGTAAATGTCTTAAATACAGTTTGTGAGATAATAGAAGGACGAGATGTAAGATGGGAAGAGCTCATTCCACAACAAGCAAAAGAATGTTTGGCTACTCCAATGCTGAGCGAAGATCCTTTGTTTATACTTTACACCTCCGGATCTACTGGAAAGCCTAAAGGTGTGGTTCATACATGTGGAGGGTACATGGTTTATACTGCCTATACCTTTTTAAATGTGTATCAATACGAACAAGGAGACATTCATTGGTGTACCGCTGATATCGGTTGGATTACAGGACACTCTTACATCTTGTACGGCCCCTTACTTTGTGGTGCGACAACACTTATGTTTGAGGGGATTCCAACTTTTCCACATCCAGGAAGATTTTGGGAAATCATCGAAAAATACAAAGTATCTCAATTTTTAACTGCGCCAACTGCAATTCGCTCATTAATGGCTTTTGGTGAGGAACCGATTCAAGGGTTTGATCTAAGTTCGCTTAAAATACTTGGCACTGTTGGAGAGCCCATCAATGAAGAAGCTTGGCATTGGTACCATCACCATATTGGTAAAGAAAAATGTCCCGTTGTTGATAACTGGTGGCAAACAGAAACAGGAGGAATAATGATTTCGGGAATTGGTTCCATTTCTCCTCAAAAACCAACATTTGCAGGCTATCCTTTGCCAGGAATAGAACCCGTATTACTGACCGAAAAAGGCGAAGAGATTACAGCGAATGAGGTCGAAGGATATCTTTGTATCAAACATCCTTGGCCTTCCATTATACGAACTACTTTTAGAAATCATGCTCGATGCAAAGAAGCTTATTTTTCAATGTATGAAAACTACTATTTTACAGGAGATGGTGCTAAAAGAGACGAAAATGGTATGTACAGAATCATTGGAAGAATTGACGATGTAATCAACGTTTCTGGGCACCGATTTGGAACTGCTGAAATCGAAAATGCCATTAATGAAGATCCTTTCGTAATTGAATCAGCGGTTGTTGGATATCCACATCCGGTAAAAGGGCAATCGATTTACGCATTTGTCGTTTTGGAACACGACTCAATGGATACCACTTCGATCAATCAATCCATCGTTGCAACTGTAACTTCATTGATTGGTAAAATTGC
>CAMCQL010000040.1 GCA_945877005.1 Chryseobacterium gleum | reverse complement strand
GCATTCGGATTGGGCACATCTGTTTTTCCTGCTAAAAAACGAGCAGGATTTATGTTCGGCCCTATGAGCCCCGCAAATCGTACAATCGTTAAACGTTCTTTTAGTATTGCATCTAAACGTTCCTCCGTTAACGCAAAAAGGTTTTCCTTTAAGTAGGGTGTGCGTGAAAATTCTTCTTCGTTGGTTGTTAACGCATCATCCGGATAAATACCTGTGGTGCTTACAAATATAACTTTAGAAGCACTTGGAATGGCTGTTGCAATGGAGCAACACACCTCCGCATACCGTTTGTTTTCTCTTAACTTCCCTGGAGGGATGTTAATAATTACCAATTCACAAGCTTCAAAAAAACTCGTCGGAATTGATTCATCTGTTGAGGCATCCCAACAAATCACCTCCCACCCCTTTGCTGAAAGTTGTTGTTGCTTTTCAGAGGAGCGAGTAGTACCACTAATTTCAAAACCTTTCGAAGTTAAAAAATTGGCAAGGGGAATTCCCAACCAACCTAATCCAACGAATGCACACTTCATTTTTTAGAAGAAAGAAGCTGTTTGTAATGGTCGTACAATTTCATTTGAGAACGAACAGGTTGTTTAGGATCTAATTCTTTGTATTTATTGGCTAACTTTTTAGTAATGATACGCGATTTCGTACTGTCCGACCATTGCGTATCAAAAATTACTTGAATTTCTTTCTGTAATCTCGGTTCTAAAATTGGTGCACCCACTTCAATCCGTTTGTCTAAGTTACGTTCCATTAAATCTGCAGAGGTAATGTAGTACAATGGAGCGCCATTGTTCTCGAATATAAAGAAACGTGCGTGTTCTAAGAAACGATCTACAATACTTACCACCTCAATGTTCTCACTTTCCCCCTTCACTCCTGACACCAATGAACAAACCCCACGAACAATCATATGAATCTTTACCCCTGCACAACTAGCTTGATAGAATTTTTCAATCATCTTACTATCTACGAGGTTATTTATTTTCACTGAAATTTTCGCAGGCAGTCCTTTTTTCGCATTTTTAATTTCCTCTTGAATCAACTCCGATAATTTTCTACGATTATTAAACGGCGAGACCAATAAATTTCGATATATGCCACGTTCAATATTGTTTTCCATCAATTTAAACACCTTTCGAACCTCATTACAAATGATGGGATTCGACGTAAATAAACCTATATCGGAATATATTTTAGCAGAACGTTCGTTGAAGTTTCCTGTGCCTAAAAAACTAATAATTTGCTCTTTACCTTTGACTACGCGCGTTATTTTTAACAACTTGGAATGAACCTTTAAACCATTGATACCGAAAATAACTTTCGCGCCTTGTTCTTTCATTCGTTCAGACCAATACAAATTATTCTCTTCGTCAAAACGTGCTTGCAATTCGAAAATTACTACGACTTGTTTCCCGTTGCTAACCGCGCTCAGTAATGCGTTCATAATCTGAGAGTTATGAGCTACACGGTAGACATTGATTTTTATTGATTTTACCGTTGGATCTATGGCTGCTTCACGAATAGTATCCACCACATAATCAAACTTTTGGTAAGGAAAATGGAGCAACACATCTTTTTGTGCATACGTTTCGAGGTAACTTTTTGTGTCAATCAAATCAGGATGATCCAAAGGAATCAACTTTTGATTCACCAAATGAGATTTACCAAAATCAGGAAAACTGCTGAAATCTTTAAAATTATGGTACCTACCACCAGGAATCGCATTTAATCCAGACTTTAAGTTGAGCGACTTTAATAAATAATTTTTTAAATCTGACGGCATCGTACTGTCAAAAACAAAACGAACAGGCTCTCCTTTCTTTCTGTTTTGCAGACTGATTTCCATTTTCTCAATCAACGAAGTTGAAAGATCATCGTCTAAATTCAATTCCGCATCACGGGTAAACTTAAACGTATAAGCTTGAATTTTAGACATTTCTAATATTGAAAAAATAGAATCTAAATTCAAACGTATGATATCGTCTATCAAAATAAAATAAGATTTTCCCTCTTCGTGAATTTGGTAAAAACGAGGAAACGTTGAAGGTATTTGAATCAACGCAAAATAACTTTTCTTCACACCCTCCTTGTGCATGTCCACAGCAAGATAAATATTTTTGTCTCTTAACTTCGGAAACGGATTTTTCGGATTTAAAATAATTGGAACAATTTCATGTTTCAATTCACTTTGAAAAAAATGAATCAATTCGCTGCGCTGCTTGGCTGATAAATTGTTTTCAGTTAATTGGTATATATCGTTCTTTTCAAGTTCCTTAAGGATTTCTTGGTAACACGCTTGAAATTGTTTTTGTTGCTCTACGACTTCTTTACGAATGTCTTCCAACAATTCAGCGGCAGTACCTTTATATCCTTGAACAGAATTTTTTTTTATAGAAATAATTCGTTTGATGTTCGCCACACGCACTCGAAAAAATTCATCCATATTGTTGGAATAGATTCCTAAAAAACGGAGTCGCTCAACAACAGGAACACGTTTATCCAAAGCTTCCTGAAGTACACGTTGATTGAACGACAACCAACTCAACTCTCTGTTAATCAATTCCATAAAAAGAAAAATTTGAATGATACAGTATTACAAAATTTAAAATTTTGAACAAATAAATCAAAGGTACATTTTGTATATTAATAGTATGTTAATTTGAACTAATTCAAACAAAAAACAAATAAGGAATCTCAAACAAACCTTTGAAATAATTTAGTTAAATACCCCTATCCATTTCCAATAGTAAGGCAATACCAAACCTAGCACCATCGCGATTTTAATCGATCCATCAATCCACTTTAAGCGAACAACACTTAATTGTTTGGACAACAACAAATAAATTGCCACTAAGAAAATCACTCCAATGCCCCCTAAAGGTAGCTGACGTACCAATGAATCAGCCCAATGCATTTGGGACTTAATTTGAGTAATTAACACCACTAAAATCAACACCAAAAGTGAAATTACAAAATATTTTGATTTATTGATTCCCAACAAAATAGGAAAAGTTTTCGCTTCAATAAACGCATCTCCTTCAATGTCTTGCATGTCTTTTATCAATTCGCGAACAAGGGTTAATCCAAATGAAAAAATCGTAAAAAACCAACTGAAATTAAAGAAAATAGCACGATTAAAAATGCGGTCAGCTAATGGCAATTGAGAAGCAATATTTAACAAATAGGCGCTTGTCATCCAGACCACCAAGGCAGTCAATAAGGCAATCGTTACATTACCAACTAAAAAACTACGTTTAAGAACCGCAGCATAATAAATCAATGCTAATATCGAAAAAATCTGACAAAATAAGACTGATAATAGGTGGTTCACGAAAAGTAGATAAATCCCAATTAAACTTCCCAATACACTTGAAATTAAATGCACTTTTAATGCAAATCTTCGTGATAATTTGCCCGTCACTAACGGACGATTTGGATGACTGAGTGCATCTGTTTTTACATCAAAATAATCGTTGATACTGTATCCTCCTGCTGCAATGAAAACAGTAGATGCGACTAATAAGAAAAAATCAAAATGCTCTTTTAAATTTGTTGTCACCACTGCCTCCGAATTGAAGAAAAAGAAAAATCGCATCGAATACATCGTCAATGTTATGATTCCCAAATTCTTCCAACGTACTAACTGAAAAAATGCCTTCATTGAATAAATTGAAAAATTAGATTTACATCAAACATCTTAAAGAAATCACACGTACGATTATTTCAAAAATTTATATTCCGTTCTACGATTGCTTTGATGGGCTTTTTCTTGTTCTTTGGAAGTTTTCAATTTAGCAATCACATCGTCTGAAACAATAGGTTGACTTTCACCAAAACCTTTTGCTACCAAACGATCAGCCACAATTCCCTGCTGAATTAAGAAATTTCTAACAGAATTCGCGCGTCCTTCAGATAATTTTTGATTCTCAATGGCATCACCTCGAGTATCCGTATGTCCGCCAATTTCAATTTTCAATGTCGTGTTTTTCTGCAATAAATCCTTCAATTTATTTAATTCAGAAAATGATTCAGGTCTCAATTCGGTCTTATTCAAATCAAAAAATACATTTGCGAGCAATACAGGCAATTCGCTTCCAAGCGGTACCATTGGAATGTCTAAATGCATCGCTTCTTGATCTTCTGCAACTGTTAAATTAAAATTTTTAGAAAAGAAACTATACCCAGGATAGGAAACACTTACTGCATACTCCTGATTAACAGGTAAAGAAACGAGAAATTCACCCGAAATTTGATCTGCTTCTGAGCGAATAACTTCCTGACCTGTTTTCACATCAATCAACTGAAATTTCCCAGGAACCGGTCTTTTTGTCAATGCATCGAATACCAAACCTTCAAAATACAAGGTTTTTACAGGTTTCATTTCTTCCGGCATTTCGAAATAGTAGATGTCCAAATCCCCAAATCCGCCTTCACGGTCAGAAGCAAAAAAAGCAATTTCACCATCAGGACTTACCATCAACGAATTTTCATCATTCGAAGTATTGATTGGGTACCCTAAATTTACAGGTATAGACCAATTTCCCGCGGCATCTTTCCGAGACATATACAAGTCAGACCCTCCCATTCCAACGTGACCTTTTGAGGCAAAATAAAGTGTTTTTCCATCTGGGTGAATCAACACAGACTCCTCTTCCATTGGCGTATTGATCGTGTTAGGTAACCTCACTGCAGGACCCCAATTTCCATCCTCTTGTAAAGTAGTACAGTAAATGTCGGAATTCTTCAAAGCTGCTTGTCCGCGAATACTTCTAATAAAATACAAGGTTTTTCCATCCGAAGAGAGAGATGGCTGTGTTTCCCAATTGGGAGTATTCGCCATTCCCGGTAAATTCATCGCATTGGTCCAACGAGAACCGATTTTCTTCGTAATAAACATATCGCAACTCCCTTTCCCTTGTCTGTCGGCACCGTATTCAATTCCCGTAATATCCGGACAAGCAATAAAAATCAACGATCTACCATCAGCAGCAATTGTTGGTGCACCTTCGTTGTTTACCGTATTGATATTTGCCGGCATAGGCTCTGCCGTAGTCCACGCATTATTTTTCAGATGAGAAATATAGAAATCTTCTTGCTGTTTGATAGGGCCTTGTGCACGATCATCTTTGATTCGGCGTGTAAATAAAATCGTTTTGCCATCCACCGTAATCGTAGGAAAATATTCAGGATCCGATGTATTAATCGCGGGACCCAAATTAATTGGCTTAAAATTATTAGGTCTTTTCAGTGCCTCAATCGCAAAATTAGAAGAAGCAATCAAACGTTGAGCCGTTGGAATATCTTTCGGATTCGATCGTTTATTTGCAACAAAAATCTCAAGGTTTTTCTTACATTCAATGTACTTACCATCGTTGAACTGAAGAAAACCTAACATAAATTCTGTCTCACTTCCAGGGCTATGTTTCGGAGCAACTTCCAATGCTTTTTCTAAACTTACAATAGCTAGTTTGAAATCATTCGACAATTGTGCCATTTCAGCTTTCGCAACATATGCTTCCCAAAAATTGGGCTCTTTTTCAATTGCTTTGTTCAACAATTCAATTGCTTTAGTATAAGTTTCACGCCCATATTGATCCCGGTTTTCACGAGGTGCGTTCAAGGCTTCTTCAAATAACTTTATCGCTTTTTTGTTGCTGATGGAATAATTCATACCTTGAGAATATGTACTGAGGTTTATGAATAGAACAGCAAGTAGTATAAGAAATCTACACATGAGTTAAGGGATATTTAAAAATTTGTGCGTTTGTAAACTTAATCTCCAATGTGGATTCAACTTAATATAATCAACCAATATGGGATTCATCGATTCAGCTTTCGACCATTCTGGCTGTAAAAAAAGCATACATTCTGGACTAACTTTTGAAGCATGTTCCTCCGCCCAATCAAAATCTGAAGGATGATAAATTACAACCTTTAGTTCATTGGCTCTAAGGTAAGACTCGTCGCACGCTTTTTTAAATTTTTTTGGTGAAAAGCAATACCAATCTACATTTCCTTTCAGAGGATAAACCCCTGATGTTTCAATGGCAACCTCAAACCCTAAACTATGGAGGGCATCAATCAATAAATTTAAATCATACAAAGCAGGTTCTCCACCCGTAATCACAATAAAATCAGATGGGATTTCTTTGACTTGATCAATAATCGATTGAACAGAAACCAATGGATGCATCATTTTATCCCAACTATCCTTCACATCACACCAAACACAACCAATGTCACATCCTGCTAAACGAATAAAATAAGCTGGTCTTCCTGAATATCGTCCTTCACCTTGAATCGTATAGAACTGTTCCATTAAAGGAAGGGTCAATTGATTTAAACGATAATTTAATTCCATATATCAAATTTAAGAAATAAAAATAGAGAAACTACGCAACAAACGAAAACATACACAAAATTTACTTGATTTTCAGAATAATTTAATCCTAATAAAAAAACAGAAACGAATATTTAATTTATATTTGTCAGCAATTAATTTAAACAAGATAACCCAATGTCAACTGAAAAAACACGCTTCTCAGACGCTGAATTACAAGAATTTAAAGAGCTTATACAAACAAAATTAAAAGAAGCAGAAGTTGATTATCAACTACTGAAAAATTCACTCTCACTCGCTGATGATCATGGGACAAGTGATACAGGTCGTACGTTTAACATGATGGAAGACGGTTCTGAAACCTTATCCCGAGAAGAAGTTGCACAACTTTCTGCACGTCAAGAACAATTCATTCAAAATTTGAACAGTGCATTGGTTCGCATCGAAAATAAAACTTACGGTATTTGTCGTGAAACAGGTAAATTAATCCAAAAAGAACGATTAATGTTAGTGCCACACGCAACCTTAAGTATAGAAGCTAAAAACGCACAAAAACACTAATGATTCGAAGAAATCTGATGATTGTAGGGTCAATAGTGACCCTTATTTTGTTTTTTGATCAAGTACTAAAAATCTGGACCAAAACCCAAGTGGCTTTCATGGATGAGCCAATTCAATTGATTGGTTCATGGTTTAAATTAGTGTACATTGAAAATCAAGGGATGGCATTCGGAACAACCCTTGGAACTGGTATTTGGGCAAAATTGAGTTTGAGTATTTTCAGAATCATCGCAATCACAGGGATTGCTTGGTATTGGGTAAAACAAGCAAAAGAAGGAGTGAAATTAGAATTTTTAATCGCGATTGGATTTATATTTTCAGGTGCAATTGGAAACTTAATCGACTCTATGTTATATGATTTCATTTTTAAATTCGACCCTTGTCTCACATTTAACCACTTAGAAGGTTCTGGTATTAAACGCACCTGTGAATATTTCGGTGAAGTAGAAGTGCGTCACCAAGGATTTTTATTTGGTAATGTAGTAGACATGTTTCAATTTGACATGCATTGGCCAAAATGGATGCCAGGTATAGGAGGAAATGAGGTCTTTCCTGCCATTTGGAACCTTGCTGATGGTGCAATTACAGTTGGTGTAGTGATGATTCTATTGCGTCAAAAAAGCTACTTTCCAAAAGAGAAGAAAGAAAAAATAACCGCACCTTCAAACATCGAAGAATGATTCTTTATCCTGGTTCTAAAGGTTGGGTATCAAAGTACAATGATCTTTTGCAAAAAGGAGACATTATCCTCTCTGTGGATAAACCAACTGAAATCAGTAATGAACACTTTGCCCATATTCAATTATCTCAATCTGGAATTGTGTTTGGTTTTCCTACG
Organism: Chryseobacterium gleum; assembly: GCA_945877005.1. Lineage (GTDB taxonomy): Bacteria > Bacteroidota > Bacteroidia > Flavobacteriales_D > Crocinitomicaceae > CANHVK01. The sequence continues at coordinate 4,356 of CAMCQL010000040.1, read as the reverse complement.
GAATTACTTTTTGCGAACCAATTGGATGACAAACTGTGGACCACCGAAGAAAAACTAAAATTACTTTTATTTGAATCCCATTTGTTCATTTATGAACTAAACGGTGGCGATGGTGCAGAAAACTTTGATCAATTCATTCATTCACTCATTCAATTTTACGGACAACATACTTCGCCCGCAATTACCAAAATGATGCGGTTCTTCAAAAAAGAAAGTCCCGAAGAAAAAATTGAAAGCATCCTTGAAAAGCGTACTGAAATCCCTGGAAACATTATTAATAATGCACTGTGGCTAAACTATTTAAGTAATTCATTCGTTTATTTGGATGTGATCTTATACAATGAATTTCTGAAAACGCAACGTTCGCTTCACGACTCTCATTACGAAGAACTTGCGATAGATGTGTTAAAAATGATTTCATTTTCGTCTTACATAGATGGAAAAGTGTCTGAAAATGAAAAAACCATTTTTGAAGTTTTTCTTGCGAGTGCGAACATTAATGAAACTCGAAAAAAAGCAGCACAACAACATCTAAAAACAGGTGCTAAACTGAAAGATTTATCTTCCACTTTTACCCAACTTTGGATGTTCAAACGTTTTTTACTGGATATTTCAGTTTTAACAATATATAGTAACAAAGAAATCGATTCTATTGAAAAAGAAAATTGTATCAATGTTGCTAATTTCCTTCATCTATCGATTTCTGAATTGGATGAAACCTTTGTGGCTATTGAACAATTTGTTTTGAATCACACCGATAAAATTCCTTATTTACAAAACAGAAATACTGTCGAACATTTGTACGATAATATTTCAAAAAGATGGATCAAAATACTGGGAAGAAATAAAGATAAACTCATCAATGAAATTCAGCAAAGTAAAGATTTAGTCAAATTAATCAAGAAATCAACCACTGAAGAGCTGACAAAAGAAGAAAAGGAACGTGTTAAAACGCAATTCTTGGACATCGTTAAAACAATGCCTGCATTGGCAATATTCATGTTGCCTGGTGGAGCAATTTTGTTGCCGATTGTACTTAAAATCATCCCAAATTTAATTCCTTCTGCATTTAGAGACAATGAAATTGAGTCGTAATTTCCTGTTTATTTTTATCTTTATTTCAGGTTGGAATTATGGGCAGGATAGTCTTGTGTCTTCTCCGAGCAAAGATAATTTTCACAATTTTTTTCCTGGGTCTGATTACTGGATACCACGATATTTGAATTTATATCAAAAAGGAAAAGTAAAACCAATTTTTCAGTATTCTCCAAATACCCCAATGGAAGATCAGTTACATGAATTAATTTTTAACGCAGGAATCATCAGTTCACATCCTTTTACAAAACCTTATCAATACACAGCTGCGGATAGTTTATGGACCGATAGAGAGCAGTATAAATTTTTATTTTTTCAATTATTACTATCGATTTACGAACATAACAAAGGGTCCAACCTTTCAAACTACGACGACTTCGTTCAATCATTGTTCACTTTTTATGAATTGAATTACTCCATAAAACCTAGAAAGCGTAAGAAAAATATACTGAAATTAGAAAAATACATCAAACAACGCATTCAATTAAAGTACCAACCCTCTCTTACTCCAACGTGGATAACAAATGTTGGTAATCCATTCGTTTTCATTGATTTAGTAGCTTACAACGAGTTCTTGATCACACAATTACCGTTATCTGAACAACACTACGAATCACGCGTAGAGGAAACACTTAAATTAATTGTAATCGCAGCAAATGCGGACAGTAAAATTCAACCAGAAGAAAAAGAATGGTTTCATGTTTACATTGCAGGTTCAGGATTAGAGACCATTCAAAAAGAAGAGTACGAAGAACTATTGTACAAAGGATTGGCTTCAACGAGTATGAATCCTATCTTTAAATCAAAAAAATTATACAATAAACTGCTGTTTGATATTGGTGCATTTACGTGTCAAACGAATTTAGAGATCACTGATTCAGAAATAAATTTTCTGCAACATCTTTCCAAAAAATTATACCTCAGTAATAAGGAATCTGAAGATTTAAAAACAAGTACCGAAGCATTTTTTACAAATCACCACTCAAATATCAATTACCTTCAAAATGAAAATGAACGATTAATTTTAAAAAAGAAAGTTGCTGATCGAATTCATAAAGTATGGCAACGAAATAAGAACAAACTAAAACAAGAATGGTTCGAAACGAAAGAAATGGCACGATTACTCGATAAAGATGTCGATTTAACACTAAAAGAACGAAAAATTGTTTCCTTACAATTAGTTGATTGTATCACATCTATTCCATCCTTTATTTTATTTGCAATTCCAGGCGGATCCATCTTATTGCCTATTGCAATAAAATTTATTCCAGTTTTATTACCCACCTCATTTAGAGACAATGAGATACCAAAAATTATATGCGAATGAGAATTATTTTTTTCCTATTAGTACTCGCTTCAACAACAAGCTTTGGCCAAAAGATTAAAAAAATTGGACAACTCCCTAAAAGTATCGAAGAATCTTCAGGATTAATTCTATACAATGATACATTGTTAATCACTCACAATGACAGTGGAGACAAACCTATTTTATATTTCATCAACTTAAAAGGGGATTTAATACACCAAGTTACTGTTTCAAATGCAATCAATGACGACTGGGAAGAAATCACAAAAGACGAACACGGCAACATCTATATTGGAGACTTTGGGAACAATCAAAACAAACGAAAAAATCTCACTATCTATAAAATAGAACAGGAAAATTTACTGAAAACGACGCATGTCATTGCAAAAATAATCACATTTTCCTATCCCGATCAAACAGCTTTTCCACCTGAAGAAGCAACGCTCAATTTTGATGCTGAAGCGATGTTTTTTCAAAATGATTCGCTTTGGGTATTTACTAAGTGTAGGGCAGTTCCATTTCATGGGAATAGCTTTATTTACTCCATACCAAGTCAACCAGGAAATTATACCGCAACCGCAAAAGGGAAATTATTTATTGGCGAAAGTGGGTTTGCAAAAGACGCTATCACCGGAGCAGCTTTCGGTCATTCAATACTTTATTTATTAACTTATAATCGTATACTGGTTTATGAGTTGAACAGCAATACCTTTGGTTTAAAGAAAACAATCCCTACTACCCCATACTCTCAAAAAGAAGCTATTACAATCTCTCACGATGAATCGACCTTATTTTTGACCGATGAAGTTCAAAAAATTATTGGCGGTGGAAACCTCTATAAAATAAACTTAAAATGAAGTTGAAACTTACCAACTACGATGCGGTCATCTTTGACATGGATGGAGTATTAATTGATTCTGAGCCAACTTGGAAAATTGCAATGGAACAAGCTTTTAAAGCAGTTGGATGTCCGTTAACTCCGAAAGAATTTCAAAAAACTACTGGAATGCGGATTGACGAAGTTGTCTCCTACTGGCACGAGGTCGCTCCTTGGAAAGACGCTTCAATAAAAGAAGTAGAAAATTCAATCGTTGACAAAATGGTAGAATTAATTCTAAAAGAAGGGGTTGCATTAGAAGGAGTGGTTGAAACACTACACTTTTTAAAAGAAAAAAAGATTAAAATTGGACTTGCAACTTCTTCTTATCGTCGATTGATAGATGCAGTACTCACCAAATTATGCATTCAAAACTTTTTTGATGTTACCCACAGTGCTGAAAATGAAAAATTTGGAAAACCTCATCCTGGAGTTTATCTAACAACAGCAGAAGCACTAAAATGCACTCCCAAAAGATGTTTGGTCATTGAAGACTCATTGAATGGAATAATTTCAGGCAAAGCAGCTACAATGGAAGTGGTATGCATTCCTGAAAAAAGTCATCTACCAAATCCAAAACTTATCCTCGCAGATTATCATTTTGGGAGTATGTTCGATTTCCTTTATGAATTAAAAAGGTAGTTCTAATTTTGATTAAACAAATCCACCAATTTGTATCTGAAATCCGTCAACTTTTTCAAATCATCTGTTGAAGTGTAACCTCCTTTAAAGTCTCTCACAAAATCTGCATACAAGAACTTAATTTCAGAAAACTTTGCATGTTCTCCTAAGGACTTGAACACCTTCCCTGAGAGCATCCCAGGCTTTTCGCTTAGCGCAAGTTTCGTTAATCCATCAATGATTTCATTCGATAAATCGATAATTTCTCTTTCGTCCATGATTCTCTCAATTATTCTTTGATTATTTTTTGAATTTCTTTTACGTCACCCGTTTTTAAAACAACAATATAGGTGCCTTTTTCTAATTTTTCCAACGATAAATTAAATTCATTGTTAGTGGAAGTAAGTTCTTTCACTAAATGTATTTTCCCAACAAGATCAGCAATTTCAACTTCAAT
>CAMCQL010000039.1 GCA_945877005.1 Chryseobacterium gleum | reverse complement strand
GGTAAATTCGGTAATTTTCTAGATCTTGCTCCAGTCGCTAAAATAACAGCTTTGGAAGCAACGTATTCTGAAACCGTTCCATCTTCTGCAGTAACAACTACTTTCTTTCCAGCCGCAACTTTACCACTTCCGTTGATAACATCAATTTTATTTTTTTTCATCAAAAACTGAATCCCAGTACTCATACCATTTGCGACTCCTCTACTTCTAGCAATCATAGCATCAAAATCGGCAGAAGCATTTTCAACAGTAATACCATAATCTTTGGCATGCGTTAAATATTCATACACATTCGCGCTTTTCAATAATGCTTTCGTTGGAATACATCCCCAATTTAGACAAATACCACCTAAAGATTCACGTTCAACGATTGCAGTTTTCAATCCAAGTTGAGACGCACGAATAGCAGTTACATATCCACCAGGACCACTACCAATAACAATTATGTCGTAATTCATGTTTTCTAATTTAATTTACAAATGCGAATTTATAAAAATATCTTTAATTTGAATTTAAAAATGAATGAAATTGAGTCTTCTGAACAATGATAAAAGAACAAACAGTGTTGAAATTGTCACTTAGTAATTCAAGTAATTTTTTGTTTAATTTATTTATCATAACAAAGACGTTGATTAAAAAATTAATCCTTCAACGATGAAGAATAAAAACCAGTAAAATTCAATAATGATTATTAGTTTATTCTATTTTTGTAGCTAAAACATTGAAGAAGATGACACAATATAAACTATCTAGCAATCAACCAAGTACTCATTTCATTTCAGTTCAAACCTCAATTGTAACAATAAATGATACCGAGTTCTTTCAACTACCAAGTTGGAGACCCGGTCGCTATGAACTAGGTAATTTCGCTAAAAACGTAGTAAACTTTAAAATTCTTGACGAAACAAATCAACCTGTTATTTACAAGAAAACAACCAAAGACGGATGGCAAATAACCACAAAAAAACACACAACAATCACCGTTTTGTACGATTACTTCGCCAATGAATTGAACGCTGGATCTACATTTGTTTCTCACGAACAATTGTATGTCAATCCCGTAAATTGCTTGGGGTATTTCGTTGGTCATGAAAATTCACCCTGTACAATAGAATTGGCAATTCCAAAAGACTATTTAATTGCAACATCACTAAGAATAGAAAATCACACGCTCTTTGCTACCTCATTTGACGAATTAGCAGATTCACCTTTCATTTGCTCTAACTCTATTCAACACAATACTTACACAATTAATTCTACAACTTTTCATCTATGGTTCCAAGGAGAATCACTGATTAATTGGGCTAAAATAATCAGTGATTTCACTTTATTTACAACAAAACAAATTGAAAAATTTGGAGAATTTCCTACCGATGATTATCATTTTCTATTCCAAATTGTTTCTTACAGAGCCTATCATGGAGTTGAACACTCTGGCTCTACTGTAATTTTACTTGGCCCCTCTCACTCGTTATTTGATGAAATTTATTCCGATTTATTAGGCGTCTCTTCTCATGAATTATATCATACGTGGAATGTAAAAGCCATTCGCCCTATTGAACTATTCCCCTACAATTTCACAAAAGAAAATTACTCTGAATTAGGATTTCTTTGCGAAGGAGTTACAACTTATATGGGGGATTTGTTTTTATTTAAAAGTAAGGTATTTACTGAAGAAGAATACTTCAATGAATTAAACCAACAACTACAAAAACATTTTGATAATCCTGGAAGATTCAATTATTCTGTCGCAGCGTCTTCATTTGACACATGGTTAGATGGATATGTTCCTGGTGTACCCAATCGAAAAGTTTCAATTTACACAGAAGGTTGTTTGATTGCATTAGTCTGTGATTTGATGATTATTCATCACTCAAAAAACCAGCATAATTTAGATGATGTAATGCGTGAGTTGTATCATGAATTTGCGAAAAAAGGAAAAGGTGTTTCAATTAATGATTACAAATTAACCCTTGAAAAATTCATTGGACAATCCTTGAACGAATTATTTGAAAATTATGTTTTTGGAACACATGATTACTTCCCCCTTCTTAAGAACGCATTAGCATACATAGGCTTAGAAATCAAAATCACTCCAAATCATAAAAGTTACATTTCCATTTACGGATTTAAATGTGTGCCAAACGGAGAACATTTTACCGTTAAATCAATTTACCCAAATAGTCCAGCTGAAAACTCAATGCTAGAATTAGAGGATGAAATCATCGCTATTAACAATTACGATACAGCTGGAGAACTTGAAAAATGGTTTGCTTTTTTTATAACAAAAGAAATCCATCTTTTAGTAAAAAGGAAAGGGCATTATCATAATTTACACCTAACAAACAACTCGTCTAATTATACTTATTATAATAATTACTCCGTTAAAAAAAATCAAAAACCATCTGAATCTGTTATTGAGAACTACGAACACTGGTCAAAATAAATCTATAATTATGAAAAACAAACTCTCTCTATTCTTTACAATTAGTTCTTTAACCGTTTTTGTTGCCTGTACAATAGAACGACCTAGCCCTAAAACACCAGACCCCTTCTCCTATGTAACCAACAAAGAAGGATACAAATACAAGGCAGTTAGAATAGGCTCTCAAACATGGTTAGCCGAAAATTTACAATCCTTAAAATGTGTAACAAAAGCAGGTTATAAAAAACAGGAAAAAGACTCTATTAGAACATTACTACCTGTTGAAAAAAACTTGCAATTTTACTCAGACACCAATAAGTTTGATCCATTCGTTTTACAATGGACTTACAATGGAGTGGATTCCAATAAAGTTAATTTCGGAAGATTATACACCTATTATGCTGCGATAGATAGCCGTAAAATTTGCCCAGCAGGTTGGCACGTACCTACTGCACAAGAATGGGGAAAAATGATTAATTTCCTGGGTGGCGACTCAATCGCAGGATCAAAATTAAAAGGTAATAGTCCTCTTCTTTGGAACGCTTCTCTCTTACAAAATTCATCAAATAGCACTTTATTTAATGCACAAGGTGGGGGGCAAAAAAATGAATACGGAAATTTCATCAATCAATTTAACTATGGTTACTGGTGGACTTCAACTCCCGATCAAGACGACCCAGATCAAGCGATTGCTTATACGCTTCATGTTGGTTCAAAAAGAATTTCACAAGTTTCGAAATCAAAGAAATGTGCACTATCCGTTAGATGCATTCTTGATTAAATTTATCATCCAACAAAAAAGGGCTCTCAATTGAAAGCCCTTTTTTGTTGGATAGAAAAACAAATTTTATTATTTCCCAGATCTTTTACGATCAGTTTCTTTTAACAAAATTTTACGAATTCTTAAATTTTGTGGAGTTACCTCTACATACTCATCTGATTGAATATATTCTAAACATTCTTCCAAACTAAACACTTTTGGTGGCGCAAGTCTAACTTTATCATCAGCACCAGAAGAACGCATGTTTGACATTTTTTTAGTCTTTGTAACATTCACATTCATATCTCCATTTCTAGAGTTTTCTCCGATTACTTGACCTTCGTATACACTTTCATTTGGGTGTATGAAGAATTTACCTCTTTCTTGTAAGTTATTTAAAGAAAAAGGAATCGATGTACCTTGTTCCATAGAAATTAAAGAACCATTTTGTCTTCCAGGAATTTCACCTTTATACGGTTGATAATTTAAAAATCTATGATTCATAATTGCTTCACCAGCAGTTTGAGTCAACATGTAATTTCTCAATCCAATGATACCTCTTGATGGGATTTCAAAAGTGATGGTCATACGCTCACCTTTTGGAACCATATTTTTCATTTCACCTTTGCGCTTTGTCACAGCTTCAACAGCAGTTCCACTAAACTCTTCCGGTAAATCAATCGTTAATTCCTCAATCGGTTCACATTTAGCTCCATCGATTTCACGGATGATTACTTGCGGCTGACCAACTTGTAACTCATACCCCTCACGACGCATTGTTTCAATCAATACAGATAAATGCAATACACCACGACCGAATACCATCCATTTATCAGCTTTATCCGTATCTTTTACACGAAGTGCTAGATTTTTCTCTAATTCTTTTTGTAATCGTTCTTGAATATGGCGAGAAGTTACAAGTTTTCCTTCCTTTCCAAAAAACGGAGAATCATTGATACTAAACAACATACTCATCGTAGGTTCATCGATTGCAATTCTTTCCAATGATTCTGGATTTTCAAAATCACAAATACAATCACCAATTTCAAAACCTTCGATACCTGTTATCGCACAAATATCACCTGCTTGAACTGAAGTAACCCTCTTACGTTCTAATCCTTCAAACACAAAAACTTCTTTAATTTTGTGCTTTTGCATTTCACCATCTGATTTTGAGATAATTACATTTTGGTTTTCTGCAATAACACCTCTTGTCAAACATCCGACAGCAATTCTTCCTACGTAAGAAGAAAAGTCTAATGAAGTAATTAACATTTGAGTATTTCCTTCTTCAATTGTACGAGGCGGGAAATATTCTAAAATTTTATCCAATAAAGGAGTTATATTCGTTGTAGGAGACTTCCAGTCGTTAGACATCCATCCATTTTTCGCAGAACCATAAATAGTTTCAAATTCTAACTGTTCATCGTTTGCATCTAATTCGAACATCAAATCAAATACTTTCTCGTGCACCTCATCAGGCGTACAATTGTCTTTATCTACTTTATTAATTACTAGTAAAGGTTTCAACCCTAATGAAAGTGCTTTACCTAATACAAAACGAGTTTGAGGCATTGGACCTTCAAAAGCATCTACTAATAAACAAACACCGTCTGCCATATTCAATACTCGTTCAACTTCTCCTCCAAAGTCGGCGTGACCAGGAGTATCGATAATGTTGATTTTAGTACCATTGTACAAAACAGAAACGTTTTTCGATACAATCGTAATACCTCTTTCGCGTTCCAAATCGTTGTTATCCATGATTAAATCCCCTGTTGGACGATCTCTTTCATTAACAACATTTCCTGCTTCTATCAATTTGTCTACCAAAGTAGTCTTACCGTGGTCAACGTGTGCAATAATTGCAATGTTTCTAATTTCCATGAATGAAAACTGATTGATTAATTATTTTTTTTATACGAACTTGAATAACCAGAACCTCCTCTTCCTGAGCGGGATCCTCTCTCTCCACTTCCCGATCTGTCTGAGCTAAAAGAACCTCTTCTTTCACCGCCAGAACGAGGACCTCCGAAATTTCGATCACCACCAAATGAAGAACGTTCACCTCCACCATAACCTCCACGACTACTTCCTTCTTCTCTTCTTGGTTCAGCTTTTTTCTTTGTTACCTCAATACTAACTTTTGTCCCTTCATAATTAGAACCATTTACCATATTTAAAATCTTGTCAGTATGACTATTGTCAGCTTCAAAGAAACTAAATGAAGGTAAAATTTCTATTCTACCAATGTTGGAAGAAGTTAAACTTGCTTCATCACAAATCAATCGCAATAAACCACCAGGATTTAATCCATCTCTTTTACCAATACTCACAAAGAAACGAGTTTTAGAGCTATCATCTGACCTTTCGCCTCTTACACGATCTCTATCGCTTCTCTCACGACGCTCACCTCTTTCACCTCTTTCACCTCTTTCCCCTCTAGCACTTTCACGATCTCTATCTCTACTTCCATCTACCGTTAATTCAGCTGCATTACCGTAATAATCTATAAATCGATTAAATTCTACAGAAATGAATTTTTTTATCACTTCCTCTTTAGAAAGAGATTCAAAATCAGCAAGAATTGTAGGCAAGAATTTTTCAATGTCTTTTTCTTTAACCTCAGTGTCTTTCACTCTAGAGATTAAACTTGTTAACTGAAGACCACAAATCTCTTGAGCTGTTGGTATATCTCCCTTTGTAAAGTCAGTACGAATTTGTTTTTCAATTGAACGAATTTTATACATCTCTTTCGTATTGATTAACACCAAAGACTCGCCTTTTTTACCAGCTCTTGCAGTTCGTCCACTTCTATGAGTATAATTCTCGATATCGTCAGGCAACTGATAATTAATTACATGAGTAATATTATCAACATCGATTCCTCTTGCTGCAACATCCGTTGCAACTAATAATTGTAAGGTACGCTCTCTAAAACGTTTCATTACATTATCACGTTGTGCTTGAGAAAGATCACCGTGAAGCGGTTCAGCATTGTAACCATCTTTCCCTAACTTTTCAGCAACAGATTGAGTTTCGTGTCGTGTTCGACAAAAAACTAGTCCAAAAATATCAGGATTTGCATCAATCAAACGTTTCAACGCTGCGTATCTATCTCTTTCTTTAATAGCATAATAGACATGCTCGATATTTTCATTCCCTTGATTCTTATGTCCAATTGAAACTTCTAAAGGATTCGACATGTAATTTTTGGAAATTTCTGCTACCTCTTTAGGCATTGTTGCAGAAAATAACCAAACATTCTTTTCTTCAGGAGTTTGTCTTAAAATCAAATCAATATCCTCCTTGAAACCCATGTTTAACATTTCGTCAGCCTCGTCCAACACAACGTATTTCACGTCCTGTAAACGAATTGCACGACGATCAATTAAATCAACCAAACGACCAGGTGTAGCAACTACAATTGTTGCACCTTGTTTGATCTGAGTCATTTGACGGCGTATGTCTGTACCACCATAGACAGCAACAATTGCCGTTTTCCTATCATGCTTAGCGTAATTCTCTAAGTCTTTTGTAATTTGTAAACACAATTCTCTTGTTGGACAAATAATTAATCCTTGTGTAAGATTATAATCTGACTGAATGTTGTTCACTAATGGCAAGCCGAACGCTGCCGTTTTTCCCGTTCCTGTTTGAGCCAAACCAACGAAGTCGCTTTCACTTTTCAATAAGTGCGGAATCGCTTCCTGTTGGATAGGTGTTGGTACGTCAAACCCCAAATCTGTAATCGACTGAAGTACCTCTTCCCTTAACCCTAATTCACTAAAGGTCATATAAAGTATTTAAATTAAGTTACAAAGGTACGTGAATAAAGGAGACAAACCAAATTGAATGTAAATTAAACAAAAAAAATAAAGGTTTATTCGATTTATATTACATTAAAAGAAATAAGGGCTAACAAAAATCATGCTAGCCCTTATTTTAATTCTATAAAATCACTATTGTTCTAAATCATCTATAATGACATAATATAGCAACTCTTTAATATTTAAAGTTGTGTTATTTAGACGCTAAATACTTTTTAGAAACAACTTCCCAATTGATCACGTTAAAAAAAGCTTGAATATAGTCAGGGCGTCTGTTTTGATAGTTTAAATAATAAGCGTGTTCCCAAACATCCATAGCCAAAATAGCAGTTCCATTACAACCCTCGCCCATCAACGGATTGTCTTGGTTTGCAGTAGAACAAACAACTAATTTTCCGTTCTCAACACACAACCAAGCCCATCCAGAACCAAATCTTGTTGCTCCCGCTTTTGCAAATGCTTCTTTGAATGCTTCAAAAGAACCAAACGCTTCATCAATTGCATTCGCTAATTCACCTGTTGGTAAGCCGCCTGCGTTTGGAGCCATCACTTCCCAAAATAAATTATGATTCCAAAAACCACCACCATTATTTCGAACAGCTGGTTTGTCTTTACAATCTTTTAAAATCTCTTCAATCGATTTTCCATCAAGTTCAGTACCTGCAATAGCCGCATTCAAGTTTGTAATATAAGCTTGATGATGTTTAGAATGATGGATTTCCATTGTTCGAGCATCAATATGCGGTTCTAATGCATCGTACGCATACTTTAATGTTGGTAATTCAAAAGCCATAATATATATATTAAAATTTAGTTGCGTAAAATTAACAGATAAACATTTAACAAAACTGCATCCAAAAGTAAATTAACATATTTTTTTATGTATTTTTACTTTCAAAAATTATTTTCGCATGAAAAAGTTAGCAATTACACTCTTTATTGGTTCTCTTTTTTTTCTTATTAGCTGTTCTGAAAAAAAAGAAGAAGCAAAATCAACATCTCAAGAAATTATCACTGATGAACTGTCAGCTGAAGATGCTGCTTTAGAAGCAGAAATGGAAAAAGGATTGGATGAAGACATCGAAAATTTGGATTCTACATCTACAGATCAATAAAAACAAAAATTAACTTTTAAACGTTATCAATAAAAAATTATATGAACGCATTAATACACGCACACTCAGGTTTAAGATGGATTGCCTTATTTTTAATCATCTACGCAATCATAAACGCAGTAAAAGGTAAAAACGCTATGGTTTTCGTGAAAAGAGACCGACTTATTAATCTTTTCACAATGATTTCTTTTCATACACAACTTTTAATTGGTTTTATACTTTACTTTATGAGTGGTAAGGTCTCTTTTAATCCGGGTTGGATGAAAGTTGCAGCTTCAAGATTTTATGGAATGGAGCACGTATTAATGATGGTTGCTGCTGTTGTAGTTATTACAATTGGCAGGAAAAAATCTGAAAAATCTGAAATACCGTCAGAAAAACATGGTTACATTGTAAAATGGTTTATCATTGGGTTAGTTTTACTTCTAGCTGGAATACCTTGGCCTTTTAGAGCAAACTTAGGAGGAGCATGGTTTTAGGACTTAATAAAAGTTTGATTTTAATTTCATCTGCTTTAATTGCGTCTTGCTCATCCCCTTCAACTGATCACTATACAAATACAAGCAACGAAGCAAGCATTTCTTCAAAAGCACTTTACACACTTCATTGCGAAGCATGTCATGGAGTTGATGGCAAAAAAGGGATTTCAGGAGCTGCAGACCTGTCTGTAAGTAAAATAAATTCCAAAGAGATAAAATATACTATTTTAAATGGGAATGAAAAAGGAATGATGCCTTATAAAGAAATCATTACAAACCCAGCAGAAATAGATTCTTTGGTATCCTATGTGCAAACACTAAGAAAAAAATGAGCGAAGGACATATAACTGTTGATGCAGTTGAAGAAACATGCGTATTGGTTGGAGTAATTACACAACAAGTAACTGAAACAACTGCAGAAGAATACTTGGATGAACTAGAATTTTTAGCACTTACAGCTGGGGCAATTACACAAAAACGTTTTCTTCAAAAACTTCCAATGGCAAACCCTAAAACCTTTGTAGGTACTGGAAAGTTAGCGGAAATTAAAGATTTCATCCAGCGTAATGGAATAGAAATGGTCATATTTGATGATGAACTCTCCCCTTCTCAATTACGAAATATCGAGCGTGAATTGGAATGTAAAATACTGGATAGAAACATATTAATATTAGATATATTTGCAAGTAGAGCTCGTTCCTCTCACGCCAAAACACAAGTTGAATTGGCACAATTGCAATATATGTTGCCTCGACTTACACGTATGTGGACTCACTTAGAACGACAAAAAGGCGGTATTGGACTAAGGGGTCCAGGTGAGTCTCAAATAGAAAGTGACAGAAGGGTGATTCAAATGCGTATTTCTTTGATGAAAGAAAAGCTCAAAGAAATTGACAAACAAATGGCTACGCAGCGAGGAAATAGAGGACAAATTGTTCGTGTTGCTTTAGTCGGATATACTAATGTAGGCAAAAGCACCATTATGAATTTACTCAGTAAATCAGATGTTTTTGCAGAAAATAAATTGTTTGCAACATTAGACACTACTGTAAGAAAAGTTGTAATTGAAAACCTTCCGTTTTTACTTACCGATACAGTTGGATTTATCCGTAAATTACCCCATCAATTAATTGAGTCGTTTAAATCTACATTGGACGAAGTTCGGGAAGCAGATATTTTGGTTCACGTATTAGATATTTCTCACTTTAATTTTGAAGATCATTTTAAAGTTGTAAATGAAACAATTGCAGAAATAGATACCACAGAAAAACCAACAATCTTAGTATTCAACAAAATTGATGCATTCAATCATATCCCTAAAGACTCCGATGATTTATCACCGATTACTAAAGAAAACATATCGCTTGAGGAGTTACAAAAAACATGGATGTCTAAAATGAACAACAAAAATTGTGTTTTTATCTCTGCTGAGACCAAACAAAATCTTGAAGAGTTAAAAGAAACCGTCTACGAAGCTGTCAAAGAAGTTTTTAAAGTAAGGTACCCTTATCATCATTTTTTATATTAATCACCTTCTAAATTGAGATTTTAAATTTAAAAGATGCAATGGATTCATCTTCATAAAAGTAAAATTCTAATCGGAGTAGTAGTACTATTTCATTTAGTTGGAAGCATTGGATTAGCAATTCCATCAACAAAATCTTATTTTTTAAGTTTGAGTTCGTACAACTTATTGCTTTCCTTCCTCGTGGTTTTACTTGCTCCTGGATTAAAAAGCTCCAAGTTCTATCTCTTCATTCTTTTTGTCTTTTTAACTGGATATTCTGTTGAATGGATTGGTGTTCATACACATTGTCTTTTTGGTAATTATACCTATGGTGAAAATTTAGGTCTCAAACTTTCAGGAATTCCATTAATTATTGGAATAAATTGGGTTGTCTTAATTTTAGTAACCCACAGTATCTCTTTGAAATTTCTAAATCACAGAATTTTCACACCTGTTTTAGCGGCAATATTTATGGTTGGGTTGGACTTTTTAATAGAACCAGTTGCCATAAAATCAGATTATTGGTCTTGGCAAGGTAATCACATACCTGTGTTTAATTATGTTTGTTGGTTCTTAATTTCCTTAATCATTCACTTTATTTATCAAAAAATTCGGCTTACGGAACAAAATACAGTGTATAATTGTATTTATATTGTTTTAGTTGTGTTCTTTTCAATTCAGCTAATCTAGCTTTAACATCTTAATTTATATCATATGTATTGGTGGGGTCCTATTGTATTATTAATCAGTTTTGGCGGAATGGAATTCATGGCTTGGGCGACTCATAAATTTTTAATGCATGGTGCGATGTGGTATTTTCATGAGGATCATCACGATGTGAAACCGCATTTTTTTGAACGAAATGATGTCTTCTTTTTAATTTATGCAATCCCTTCCTGGTTGTGTATAATGCTTGGAATGATGAGTGACAACTATGTTCCTGTTTGGATTGGCTATGGTATTGCCTTGTATGGTTTCACCTATTTCATGATTCATGATGTGTATATTCACCGAAGATTTAAATGGTTGAGAGATATCGATCATCCTTATTTCATGGCCATCAGAAAAGCTCACAAGGTACACCATAAGCACATTGGAAAAGAACACGGCGAATGTTTTGGTATGTTGTTGGTTCCAAAAAAATACTATTTAGAAGCAAAACAAACTTTTGAACGAAAATATAAAAATTCATGAGTACTTACGGATGGGTATTGTTATGTACCATAGCAGGTCCTTTTGCTTTAAGTTTTGACAAAAAAATACACTTCTATACTAGATTTCGTCCATTATTTATAGCGATACTACCTGTATCATCCTTCTTTCTTCTTTGGGACGCTTACTTTACAGACAATCATATTTGGGGATTTACAGAAGAGCACATCACCAAAATATACCTCTATAATCTTCCAGTTGAAGAAGTTTTATTTTTTTTTCTAGTCCCCTACTCTTGTGTTTTTATTTATGAAGTTTTAATTGGCTATTTCCCTAAATTAAATCTTTCTGTTTTTTCAACTTATTTTTCCTATCTATTCATTGCGCTTGGTACAACTTTAATTTTAACAGGAATTGGAAATTGGTATACGATAAGCGCGTGTACAATCAGTTGTCTACTTGTCGCTTATACTGGTCTACTAAAGCAAAAAAATTGGTTTCCGTATTTTAGTCTAACATTTACCATTGCTTTGATACCTTTCATAATTGTAAATGGAGTTTTAACTGGAGCGATTACAGAAAATCCAATTGTTTGGTATTCTGAAAATCATATCGTAGGAATCCGTTTAATTACGATTCCGATAGAAGACCTATTTTATAACGCAAGTCTTTTACTACCAATAATTTGGATTTACGAAAAAATCAAGCAAGTCGCTTAAATTATTTAGTGTTCCTATCAATCCAAACTAATAGTTTCATCAGTACATCAACCAGGGCAAACGCATTTAAAAAATACTGTAGCTTATAAGCAATTAATTGTTTATAACTATTTGTTTGTCAATTAAATAACTCATTGTTGTAACACTTATTTTTAGTATATTTATTTGATTTTTAAATAGATATATAAAATGAAAACAACA
>CAMCQL010000038.1 GCA_945877005.1 Chryseobacterium gleum | reverse complement strand
TAGTGACCTCGTTAGGATTCAAACCTAAAACCTCTACAGCCGTAATGTAGTGCTCTATTCAGTTGAGCTACGAAGCCATATTTAAATGCAAATTTAATGTATTTATTTGAATTTGAAAGTGAAATTTAATGTTTTTTTAATGTTTTGTTATTTACATGTTGTAAACGCTTGTAAATCATTGTGTTTAATTTATCATTGGGTTGTTCTTATTATTATTGGTATCTTTGAGATGTGTTTGATTACAAAACTGTTTTAATATAGAAAGATAGGGAAGAAGTAGGAGGCACAGTTAATTAAACATATTAGATGAAATTTCAAGATTTAAACATTATCCCTCAAATTCTAGAGGCATTAAAAGAAGAAGGGTATACAACACCAACACCAATTCAACAACAATCCATTCCGATTGTATTAACAGGTACAGATTTATTGGGATGCGCTCAAACGGGTACAGGAAAGACTGCAGCGTTTGCGATTCCAATTTTACAGTTATTGCATGAACAAGAAGCTGTTTTTTCTGACAAAAGAAAAATTCGTGCGTTAATTGTTACTCCAACTCGAGAGTTGGCAATTCAAATCAATGAAAGTTTTGCTTCTTACGGGAGGTTTTTAAAATTAAAGCACACTGTTATTTTTGGGGGGGTACCTCAAAATCCTCAAATTAACGCCTTGCGAAATGGTGTAGATATTTTAATTGCTACTCCAGGCAGATTACTTGATCTTATTGGCCAAGGATTCATTCGTCTGAGTGATGTTCAATTATTTGTTTTGGACGAAGCAGATCGAATGTTGGATATGGGTTTTATTCATGACGTCAAAAAGTTGATCAAAATTATTCCAGATAAACGTCAATCTTTGTTTTTCTCTGCTACAATGCCTCCAACGATTATGCAGTTGGCTTCATCGATTCTAACATTGCCTGAAAAAGTTGAAGTTACACCTATTTCTTCAACTGCTGAAACAATTCAACAAGAGGTGTACTTCATTGATAAAGGCAATAAAACAAAGTTGTTGATAGATATTTTAGAAGATAAAACGATTGTTTCCGCATTGGTATTTACTCGAACAAAGCACGGTGCAGATAAGGTTGTGAAAGTGCTTGATAAAGCGAAGATTAAGGCAGAAGCAATTCACGGAAACAAATCTCAAAACGCACGCCAACGCGCACTTTCAAATTTTAAAGACCAAACAACTCGTGTTTTAGTTGCTACTGATATTGCTGCGAGAGGAATAGATATTTCCTCTTTGGCATTTGTTGTGAATTTTGAGGTTCCAAATATTGCTGAAACGTATGTTCACCGTATTGGGAGAACGGGTAGAGCTGGAGCAAGTGGTAAAGCAATTTCATTTTGTGATGCCACTGAAAAAGGGTATTGGAAAGATATTGAAAAATTAATTCAATTAAAAATTCCAGTAGTTTTTGATCATCCATATCCGCTTATGGATCATGACGCAGTTGAAGAAAAACCCCAACAAGGAAGACAACGATCTCAAGAAGGAAATCAAAGAGGTCAATCAAATTCAAAATCAACTGCTTCTTCTCGAAACTCTCCTCAAAAGAGAAAGTCAAACGAAAGAAGTAAAAAATAAACGAAATGATTTATTTTTGTAGGTAAGATGCAGAGTAGTGAAAAGGAAATTTCATATTTTTTGATAATCACTTTATCACTACTTTACATTAAATTTAGAAGAATACTTGAATATGCTTAGAAAGATTTTATTCGTCTTATTTTTATTTTTAATTGTTGACGGTGTTTTCTCACAAGGCATAAAAGCTGATTTTACAGCAAATTCCACAAAGTTATGTAAAGGCTTTACAATTTCATTTTCAAATCTTTCCACTACCAATTCAAGTAAAATTATCTCTTCGAATTGGGATTTTGGTGATGGAAATCCTCAAAATTTGTCTGGAAATGTTGGTACTACCCATATTTTTGAAAAACCTGGAAGATACACGATTACATTGGTAATTATTTTGGCAAATGGTTTAACCGAATCCACATCTAGGGAAAATTACATTGAGGTTTTTGAGAAGCCAGTTGCTTCGTTTAATTTTTCAGGCAACCTCTGCCAAACACCAACCAATATTCAGGTAGAAAATACATCCATTCATACCGCAGGTAGTGAATATCAATGGAATTTTGGGAATGGTGAAATTGTGAATGCACGAAATCCTTTGGCGATTACGTACAAAGACATGGGGAATTATGCAATCAAATTAACAATTAAAAGTACTTTTCCAGGATGTGTTTCTGAAGCTTCAAAATCCTTCAAATTGTTTGATTTTAAAATGTCGATCAAACAAAAATCAATCAGTGATTCAATCTGTTATGGGGACAGTGTCTCGTTTGAAGGCAAAGGCTCGATGAATGTAGATAGGTACGAATGGTACTTTTCTGGTAATAAAAGTTCAAAAAATTCAAGTTTAGTCTACAATCCTTACTTTTATTCTTGGGATTATAGAACTTCGTTGGTGGGATACAACAATCAAACAGGTTGTTCTCATACTGCTCACCACGATTTTAGAGTGAAAATTAAAGTGCAACAACCTCCAATTGTATCATTCAGTGATACCTTAATTTGTTTGGGAACGCCTCTGAAAATTGTAAATTCCACAAAGAATGGATCTAATTACGAATGGAGTTTTGGAGATACCACAACGTTTAAAGGTAAGGATCCACAAAGTCATACCTATCAATCTGCTGGTAAATATTCGATTGGAGTTAATTTCACGGGAGTAAATGGATGTAAATCATCTAAGATATTTAAAGATGCGATTGATATTTCACTTTTAAAAGCAAAAATTGAAGCAAGTAAAAGTAAAATTTGTCCCGGAGAATCTATTCAATTCACCAATTTATCAAATACATCTGCTCAATTTAATTGGAATTTTGGAGATGGTAAAACTGCATCAGGTTTAAATCCACTTCACACCTATGATTCTTTGGGAGTTTATCCCGTTTCTGTAACATTTAGTGAAACCAATGGCTGTAAAGGAGTTGGTGTGCTTGAGAAACCAATAGTTGTTCAAAATCCTGAACCTCTTTTCAGTGTAAATACAACTAAAATTTGTCCAGGTGCCTCTGTTTTTTTTGCTAATGACACACCATCTGGTTCAGAATTTGTTTGGAATTTTGGGGATGGGTCTTCATATAAAGGTAAAACACCTCCAGCTCATAGTTACGTATCACCTGGGAAATATTCGGTTTCTTTATCCTACAAAGAAGTGAATGGTTGCAGAGGGTATAAAACTCAAAAAGAGCTTGTTCTGGTTGCATATCCAACCGCTAGTTTTACTCTGGATTCAACCAATGGTTGTGCTCCTTTACCTGTTCATTTTCAGGATTCTTCTTTTTCTTACGACCCCTCTAGTGATCCAATTGTAGAATGGAATTGGACGTTTGGAAATGGCGCAAGTTTCAAGGGGAAGATACCTCCTGTACAGTATTTTAATGCTGGTGTTTTTGGGGCTTCCTTGAGTGTGAAAACTAAAAAAGGGTGTGCAGCGAATAAACAAAAAAACAACAGTATCAAAGTTGGAAAGATTGATAGTGTGATAATTATTCCAAGTACAACGAAGTCTTGTTACAAACAAGAGGTTGAATTTCAAAATAAATCGATTATTAAAAGCCCCCATAATTTGGATGAATTGTCCTACGAATGGGTATTTAACAATGCGCTTAAAGGTGAAAAAACAAAGTTGTCTGTCTTCAAAAAAGTATTTGATTTAGATACTGGTTACCAACGTTTAAAGGCTACTGTTGATTTTAGAGGATGTAAAGGAGTGATGGATGCGGGACAGATTGTATTGGTTCAAGGACCGATAAGTAAATTTTCTGTTGCACAAAATGTTTATTGCAATCCGACTGTTTTTCCTGTAAATGTTTCATTTCTTGATTCCGCGAAGCATGGAAGAGTTGGCGAAAATGTTAAGGTAAAATGGGAGTTTTATGATGGTTCTTCTCAAATAATTTCAAATGTTGATTTGACTCGACCAGAGAAAGCAAGTGTGCAGCATGATTATACCAAGTATGGAGATTATGAAGTAACGCAAGTGGTGACTAATGAAACAACGGGTTGTCAGGATGCTTCAAAAAAGATTTTTTATATTTCGATGATCGATGCGAATTACATTCCCGACAATGATTCTGTATGTCAATATTCACCACTTTTATTTCGGGATAAATCTGTTTCCTATCATCCAGTTCAAAATTGGACTTATTCGTTTACTGACGGCGGATTATCAAGTGGTAATCCTGCCAGTTATAGTTTTAGTAAGGCTGGTGTGTTCGATTCAAAAGTAATTGCAAAAAATCAAGTAGGGTGTATCGATTCTTCTTTTTTCTCAAAAATTACTGTATTACCCCTTCCAATTAGTGTGATCAGTTCTGATTCATTGGCGGGATGTAAACCATTGAAAGTACATTTTTTCAATCTTTCACAACAAGCAGAGAATGGAATGCCAATTCAACAATATGTATGGAATTCAAATTTAGACAATGTACAAAAAGTGACTTCAGATAAATCTTTTGTGTTAGAAAAGAACTTTACCCGTGAAGGAGATTTTACGACGAGTTTAACGACGATTGATATATTTGGTTGTCGTTCTTCTGCATCAGTAGGTACATCCATTACCAAGCCACAACCAGAATTCATACTAAATGATACAATTTGTAATCGTTCAGTTCTTAGAGCAATGAATTTATCAAAAGGAGTTGCTCCATTGAATTTTTATTGGTCAATGGATGAAAATCTGATATCAACTTCAACAGATCTAAATTATCTTTTTGACGATTACAAAAAAAACATCACGAATACCCATGAAATTAAATTGGTAGCGGTAGATGGAAATCGTTGTAAAAATGAAAAAAAATTCAATGTTACCATTGTTCGACCAAGACCTTTTTATACAGTAAGTTACTCAAGTCAACTACAAAATAACTTGAATAAGGATGGTGAATACAAATGTCCACCAATAGAGTGTACGTTTATAAATCGCACTAAATCGATGTCTGAAATAGACAGTACATATTGGTTATTTGGTATAGGTCGACAATCATTTAGAGATACTGCTAAAGTATTTTATGCCTTTCCAGGAAATTATACCGTTCGATTGAAGACTGTTGACAAAATGGGCTGTATTTCAGATACAATTGTAAAAGATTTTATGACAATTTTAGGTCCTAAAGCGGTTCCTGAATGGTTGCTAAAAGATGTAGTTTGTGGTAATAAATTTGAATTTACGACCAAACAAGAAGCAAATGTAAAAAGTTTCAAATGGAATTTTGGGGATAAAAATTTTGAAGACAAACAAGCAACAGTGGTTCATAGTTATGCAAATATTTCAACCTATTATCCCACATTGATCGTCGTCGATTTTGATGGATGTAAAGTCGAATATGCTTTAGATAGTATCGTTGTACAACCTAAAAATCAAATAGAAGCTAATTTTGAGGTTACGCCTAAAAACATTGATATTGGAGAAGAAGTTTTAATAAAAGATCAATCTCTTTCTTCTGGACCTATTGTATCATGGAAGTGGGAGTTTGGAAATGGAAAAACGGAATTACTCAATTATCCTAAAAATGATTCAGTGAGGTACGTGACTTCTGGTTATAAAAATATTCTTGTTACAATTACAACAGCTGAAGGTTGTCAAGATCAATTTGAACAAAGAATTGTAGTTTCAGACGTGTTACGAATCCCAAATGTGTTCACACCGAATAATGATAATATCAATGAAGTACTCGGTTTTAAAGATGTAATCTTTTTAAAATACGATCTAATTGTCTACAACCGCTGGGGAAATGTAGTTATTTATAAAAAAGATGCAACTGACAAAGTTTTGTGGGATGGTAAAACACAAAGTGGTGAAGTTTGTACTCAGGGCGTTTATCTCTATTCGTTAAAAGCCCAATTTGAAGATGGTACTCCTTTTGAAACAAAAGGATTTATTACCCTAATACTTGACTAATTAACAAGAGTTTATTTCTAGCTCATGTAAATTTGGATACAGATTCCTTAAAAATTATACTAGAAAAAAAAGTAATACCTATTCCATCAGCTAAAATAAATAAGTATATTTAGATTGTAGAGCGAATAGGTAGATGATTAATCGCTTTTCGAAAGAAATTGAATTAACAAGAAACGATTGATTTTGTTTCATTTGTAGTTAGATAAAATTAGAAAATATGAATAGAATAATTAGAAAAGTGGCTGTATTAGGTTCTGGTGTAATGGGGTCGCGAATTGCATGCCATTTTGCAAATATTGGTTGTGAAGTTCTATTGTTAGACATCGTGCCAGGCGAAATCTCAGAGAAAGAAAAAAATTCGGGATTAGATGAATCTTCTAAGGTGTTTAGAAACAGAATTGTGAATGATTCTTTACAGTTTGCATTGAAATCGAATCCGTCACCTATCTATGATGCTGCAATGGTGAATAAGATATCGGTGGGGAATTTTTCGGACGATATGCCTTTATTGACAGGATGTGATTGGATCATTGAAGTGGTAGTGGAACGTTTAGATATTAAAAAAATAATTTTTGATCAAGTTGAGAAATACAGAACTCCAGGGACAATTATTTCTTCGAATACATCTGGGATTCCAATACATTTAATGTTGGAAGGAAGGTCAGATGATTTTCAGACGAATTTCTGTGGAACTCATTTCTTTAATCCACCGAGATATCTACAGTTACTTGAAATTATTCCCACCGCTAAAACTTCACCAGAACTCATCGATTTTCTGATTGATTTTGGCCGTAAGAATTTGGGCAAAAAAACGGTGTTATGTAAAGATACACCCGCTTTTATTGCGAATAGAGTAGGTGTTTATTCGATCATGTCTCTTTTTCATTTGGTAGAAGAAATGGATTTGACGGTTGAAGAAGTGGACAAACTTACAGGACCAGTATTAGGTAGACCGAAGTCAGCAACGTTTAGAACGTGTGATGTTGTAGGCTTGGATACGTTGGTTCACGTAGCAAATGGACTCAAGCAAAATTGTCTTGAAGACGAAGAAAATGACGTGTTTAAATTACCAAGTTATGTTTCTTCAATGGTTGAGAATAAATGGTTTGGGGCAAAATCAAAAAAAGGATTTTACACTAAAGTTACGAATGATCAAGGAAAGCCTGAAATTTTAACATTGGATTTAAAATCAATGGAATACAGGTCTGCATTGAAAGCTAGTTTTCCAGTATTAGAAGAAGTGAAATCGATTGATGATCTTAAGAAAAGAACCAAGTCGTTATTAACAAGTAAAGGGAAAGCGGGTGATTTTTACAGAAAATTATTTGCTGGATTATTTGCTTATGTTTCGAATAGAATTCCAGAAATTTCAGATGAAATCTATAAAATAGATGACGCAATTAAAGCTGGTTTTGGTTGGGAATTGGGACCTTTTGAAACATGGGACATTGTAGGTCTTGAAACTGGATTGCAATGGATTACTGAGGAAGGGAAAAATGTAGCTCAATGGGTGGTTGATATGTCAACAAACCAAACGAAAACATTTTATTCTTCGTGTGAAGGCAAAAAATATTTTTACAATCAGCAAAATTCAGGATACGAGATTATCCCAGGAACAGAAGCATTGGTTTTATTAGAAACATTAAGAGATCAACACACAGTTTGGAAAAATGAGGATGTGACAATCATAGACCTCGGAGATGGGATTTTAAATTTAGAATTCCATACTAAGATGAATACAATTGGAGGCGGGGTCATTGCAGGTATTAATAAAGCGATTGATCTAGCTGAAACTTCTTACAAAGGATTGGTGATATATAACGATGGACAAAACTTTTCTGCTGGCGCAAACGTAGGGATGATCTTTATGATGGCCATAGAACAAGAGCTAGATGAATTGAATTTTGCGATAAAAGCATTCCAGGATACAATGATGCGCATACGTTATTCGAATATTCCAGTTGTTGTTGCACCTCACAATATGGCGCTCGGAGGAAGTTGCGAAATGTCGATGCATGCAGATACAGTGGTAGCTCATGCTGAACTCTATATGGGCTTGGTTGAATTTGGGGTAGGACTGATCCCTGGAGGAGGAGGAACAAAAGAATTTGCCAAACGACTTTCAGATGAAATTAAACAGGGGGATGTAAAAATAAATCGATTTAGAGATAAATTTTTAACAATTGGTCAAGCAAAAGTTTCTCGTTCAGCGCACGAAGCATTTAAGTTAGGTTACTTAAGAGAAGGAATTGACGAAATTGTGATAAGCAGAGAATTACAACTTACTCGTGCCAAATCTGTTTGCCTTCAATTAGCAGATGCAGGTTACATCGCACCAAAAAGAACAAAAAACATGATTGTTCTTGGAAAAGAAGCACTTGGAATTGTCTATGTAGGCGCTGATACGATGGTAAGTGGAAACTATATGTCCCAACACGATCAGGTGATTTCAGAAAAACTTGGTTTCGTTCTGTGTGGTGGTGATTTGTCTGAAAACACGTTGGTATCCGAGCAATACGTTTTAGATCTAGAGCGAAAAGCTTTTTTAGAATTGTGTATGCAACGTAAAACATTGGAGCGTTTAGAGAGTATATTAAAGTTTGGGAAAATATTGAGAAATTAAAAGTGTTTCTTGAGAGAGTTAGTTATAATTGAAAAATAGGTAAACCATGAGAACAGCATATATAGTAGCAGGTTATAGGACAGCAGTTGGTAAAGCGGGGAAGGGAGGATTTAGATTTACACGACCAGATGATTTAGCTGCTGAAGTCATAAAACATTTGATGTCTCAATTTCCGCAATTGGATCCTGAAAGAATTGACGATGTGATCGTTGGAAATGCAATGCCTGAAGCAGAACAAGGGCTAAATGTTGGAAGATTGATTTCATTGATGGGATTGTCCACCGATAAAGTACCAGGAATGACTGTGAATCGTTATTGTTCATCTGGATTGGAAACAATTGCCATCGCAACTGCAAAAATTCAATCAGGGATGGCGGATTGCATCATCGCAGGAGGAGCAGAATCGATGTCTGTTATGGCTATGGGTGGATGGAGAGTTGTGCCAAATTCTAAAACTTCAAAAGAGCATCCAGATTGGTATTGGGGAATGGGTTTAACAGCTGAAGAAGTTGCAAAAAGATACCATATTTCTAGAGAAGAACAAGATCAGTTTGCCTTAAATTCGCATATAAAAGCGTTAAAGGCAAACGAAGAAGGTAGATTTACGGATGAAATTGTTCCAATCACAGTAGAACGTATTTTTTTAGATGAAAATGAGCAACGAAAAGTAACTACTAATGTGGTTTCTAAAGATGAGGGGCCAAGACAAAGTACATTAGATGCTTTGGCTGCATTGAAACCTGTATTTGCTCAAGGTGGTAGTGTAACTGCGGGGAATTCTTCTCAAACTTCAGATGGTGCTGCTTTTGTTATGGTAATGTCTGAAGAAATGGTAAAAGATCTTGGTATTGAGCCAATTGCAAGATTGGTTGATTATAAGGTTGTTGGGTTAGAGCCAAAAATAATGGGGATGGGTCCAGTTGGTGCTATACCGAAAGTATTGGCTTCTTCTGGTTTGACATTGAAAGATATTTCATTGTTTGAATTGAATGAAGCTTTTGCGAGTCAATCATTAGGTGTAATCAAAGAATTAGGATTAGATCCAGATCGTATAAATGTGAATGGTGGCGCGATTGCATTGGGACATCCACTTGGTTGTTCAGGTGCAAAATTATCAGTCCAAATGATGAGTGAACTGAAAAAACGTGATCAAAAATACGGTATTGTAACGATGTGTATTGGAACAGGTCAAGGTGCTGCTGGTATCATTGAAAGATTGTAATTATTTTCATGCATGATTTGATTACTTGGACAAATAAATGTTACGTTAAATGAAGACAAATCTTCTTATTTTCTTTGTTTTAACTTTGATTCTTTTCAAAGGTAGTGCTCAAACACTTTTCACTGAAAATTTTGAAGGTCTTTTGAATTCAACAACCAATTTGCCCAATAAATGGAGTGAAACTGGCTTGTCAGACAATGAGCTTTATTTTGTAGGTGATAGCATTGACGCTAATTATACGGTAAATAATCAATCTCAATGGTTGGTTCCTTCTCATTCAAAATTTGTAATGACGAATGATTTGATGTGTAGTTACGAAGAAGGAAATTCAAAATGTAACAAACAACAGGATCGTCTTATACTGCCAAAGTTAGCATTCAAAAAGAGTACGTTAAGTCTTGTTTTAGAGTTTTCATCCTTCTTTACTGCGAAATATGGTGCAAAAGCACTGGTGCAAATCAGTAGAGACCAACAAAAAAGTTGGACTACGATTGGCGCTGTAGTCAACCACCCTAAAAAATGGCAAACAAACACCTTAGATATTTCTTCCTATTTAGGAGATACTTCAGTGTATGTTTCATTTTTATACGACGATGTTTCCACCGTGAACGATGGGTTAGCAATCGATGATGTGGCTATTAAAATGATGAAAAAATGGAAAGATGCATCCTTAGATTTTGTTTCAGTATCAAATTATTCGATCATTCCAATTGCTCAGGTCAATACGATTCCCTTAAATGTAGTTTTCCATAATGCAGGTTCGTTAAAGATTGATTCAACAATAGTTAGGGTTCAAATCTTTGATTTATCAGTGCCAAACGGATTGGTTGCGACTTTCAGAAAAAAACATACGAATATTATTGTTAAAGATACAATAACAACTTTGTTGGGTAGTTTTATACCGAAGGAAAAAAAGAAATACAAAATAGTTCATTCATTGATTACGGTAGCCGATACGATCAAATCAAACGATACGCTGACTACTTTTTTACAAATTTCTACCCATGAGTTTGCACGAGATTTAGGTTTAAAATCTGAAATTTTTGAGTTAGATGAAGTTCAAAAAACCACTGAAAATCAAGTTTCTATAGGTAATCTTTTCACTTTAAATGTAAAGTCTGAAATTGACTCTTTGTTCATTGGGCTGTTAAAGTCAGAAAAAACTATTGGATTACAATTTCGAGCATTGGTTTACAAGTATGTTTCTAAAGATTCTTTGACACCCATAGGTAAAAGTGATGTCGTTTCGATGGATCAATTAACTATCAATGGTTCAGGGGTATATCTAAAAATCATCGATGATGTCGGTCAAAAATTGATTGTAGACACAGGAAGGTATTTGATGGTTTACCAAAAACTACCTGGAAGTAAGTCTACAGGACTCTATTTAAGTACTCGGTATTTTAATGAGAAAACTATTTTTGTTTCAACCGCGAATGAGTTTAATGTGTTCGAAGATTTTGCCCCAAGTAATCGAAAAGTACCAATCATTCGATGTTTTGTAACACCAATTTGCACTTTAAAAACGCTAGTAACTGTAACTCCATCAGAATGTGGGAAAACAACGGGTAAAATCGAATCTCGTGTTACATCTGGACAACGACCTTATTTGTATTACTTTAATGGTGTATTAAAGGATTCTGTGATTTCCAATATTTCTACCGGAAATCACACGCTTAAAATTATAGATAATAAAGGTTGTTCTTTTGATTCAGCATTCGTAAAAATAAATTATTACGAAACTCCTAAATTGATCGTTGATAGTTTAAGCCATCCAACGTGTTATAATTTTTCGAATGGGTACATTTCTGTTACAACTCAGTTGAAGAATAAATTGACTGAAATTATTTGGGACGGTAAAAAATCTTCGGTAACAACCTTGAAAAACACAAAAGCGGGTATTCATAAAGTAAGCGTTACAGATGACAAATTTTGTAAAGATTCAATTTTAATCACTTTACAAAATCCAGATTCATTGCAGGTGAAATTCTATGTTTTTGGAGAAGAATTAGGCAATGATGGAAAAATATATTTTTCAATTAAAGGAGGTACGGCACCATATTCTTGTTTGTGGGACGATAAAAAAGATACCATATCTCGGGAAGATTTAAAAGGGAAATTAACTTATAGAGTAGTTATTTCAGATAAGAATAAATGTAGTAAAACGTTTTCATTGTTTGTTCCAAGTACATTAAGTTTGGAAGAATTATCCTCCAATTACAGTGTATACCCAAATCCGTTTAATGATTTCATCAGAGTTAAAGGTGTAATTGGTTCATTGGGAGTTAAATTAGTGGATTTAAATGGAGCTTTAGTTCAATGCAAAATATTCAATCATTCTGAAAATAATGGATCAGTAGATTTAGATGTAGGATTATTAAATTCCGGAATCTACTTTTTAATTTTAAATAATTCCACTCGA
>CAMCQL010000037.1 GCA_945877005.1 Chryseobacterium gleum | reverse complement strand
ACTGCACCAATGGCATTCTGACAACACGCCATTAATAGTCCCATACGATCATTTTTATTAATTCGCCAACTCTCCGCAGCAATGTTTAACAACCAACCCTCTGGAATCAAACCATCAAAAAACGGAAACAAACGCTTACTTGTATACGAACTAGTAGTTACAGGCATGTTGAACGTAATAAATTGATTTGGGTAATTTTTGATATATTCACTCTCATACGTAAACACATATTCACCGGAATCACTTTCGGTTAATATTCCAGCTTTTACCAAATTATATTTAATGATTGCTTGTCTCATGGTTTATACTTATTGGACCTACCTCATGACCAAACATAAGAAGTACTTGATTTACTTTAGATAAACTGAGATTTTCTTTCCCTTGCTCTATCTTACGTATCACGGTAAGTGCTACCCCTGCTTTTTCCGCAAATTCTTCTTGGGTAAGGCTTAACTTTTTCCTACGGTTCTTTACAAAATCAGCTAGTTGATTCATTTTATATGCATTTACATACAAATATAAGCAATATTATAAAAATATATCTATTTGCATATAAAAATATAATTAAAGGTAATTTTATATGTTTAAACGTATAAAAAATGGGTTACGAAAATTCATAACCCATCAATCATAACCTATAATTAGTACTTACTTACCAATACAAAACTTACTAAAGATATTACCCAACAAGTCATCTGTAGATATATCCCCCGTAATATTCCCCAAGTGGTACATCCCTTGACGAATATCCATCGCGATAAAGTCGCCTGTCGTTCCGTTTTCTAATCCTTCGGAAGCTGCTTGCAGTGCTGTCGCGGTTTTTTGTAACTCCTCTACGTGACGTGCATTGGTTACAATCACTTCTTGTTGGATATCCACTCCTTGTGTAATCTGTGCTACCATCCACGTAGATAATTCGGAAATTCCTGCGCCTGTTAAAGCTGATAAAGACAAGGATGGAACATTTTCAGTTAAGGTAACTTGCTGTACATCTGTTTTATTGAGTACTAACAATACATGCTTCTCCGGATTGTTTGACTGAATTTCGGCAGCCCAAGTTGCAACTTCTTGCACATCATCGCGTGTTGCATCTGCAAGGACAAGAACTAACTGTGCTTGTTGTATTTTTTGTTTGGAACGTTCGATACCAATCGCTTCAATTTTGTCACTGTCGGAATCACTCAAACCCTCACGAATTCCTGCGGTATCTATTAAACGGAATAAAATACCATCGATGTTTAAGGTTTCTTCAATCACGTCGCGCGTTGTCCCTGCGATATCACTCACGATAGCGCGTTCTTCGCCTAATAATTGGTTCAACAAGGTACTTTTACCTGTATTTGGTGCACCAACAATGGCAACAGGAACCCCATTTTTCAAGGCATTCCCTAAATCAAACGAACGTATTAATTTTTGAATATAGGTCAACACCTCTTTTACCAAGGCTTTTAGTTCCGTCCGATCTGCAAATTCCACATCTTCTTCTGCAAAATCTAACTCCAACTCTACCAAACTAGCAAAGTGAATTAATTTCTCACGAAGATCACGTAATTCATTCGAAAACGATCCGCGCAATTGGTTCATCGCAACCTGGTGTGCACGCTTGCTTTGGGACGAAATCAAATCTGCCACCGCTTCTGCTTGCGACAAATCCATTTTTCCATTCATAAACGCACGCATGGTAAATTCACCTGGCTGCGCCGTACGACATCCCTGCGCTATCAGTAATTGTAAAATTTGCTGTTGGATATAGGTCGAGCCGTGACAAGCAATCTCTACAGTTGGTTCGCCTGTAAAACTTTTACCACCATGCAGTACAGTTAATAATACCTCATCGATAATTTCTTCCCCATTTCGTATACGACCAAAATGTGCAGTGTGAGTACCTACTTGATTTAAGTCCTTCGAAAAAATAGACGAAACGATGTCAAATGCTTTTTCACCAGAAACTCTTATGACTGCAATCGCCCCCATGCCATTTGCAGTAGAAAGTGCACAAATTGTATCGCTGTTTTTACCTATGTAGTTCATTCTTTAATTTTATTGTTACCCTCTTCAGTCTTCTGTAAGCTCAGACTGACTGAGAGGAGATTTTAATGTTTTTTATGTGTCAGATAAGGATCGTTTCAGGCTGAGATTGTCGAGGCCTACTTTACCCCTGTTTTATTTTGTATTGTCCAACCTATCAATGTCGCGCGTTGTTTCGCAATTTCTGCTTTTTCACCTGTAAACAATTCGTTTACCGTTCCGTGAAACAACTCAATCCAACGGTCAAAATGCAATTTCGCTAAAGGCATTTGCATATGTTTATCCGTAACATTTGTCGTATAACCAGGTTCATCTAACAACACAAAAGACCAAAAATGAACCATCTTTGGCAAGTGTGCCTTAAAATCCAATCGAGTAAAAAATGGTGCTAATTCAACATCTTGTAATACCTTTTCGTAAAACGTATTTACTAAATTTTCCACATCTTGTTTTGTGGTGATATCGTTCATAATGATCTGTTTTGTCTCTCTCATTTGACTTAGACTGGCTCAGACTAACATTCAAAAAATTCAATCTTGTTGTGTGTCAGATTGAGCTTGTCGAATCCTTAAACCAACCGGCATATTTCACGTAATTGTCGGCAATGCGCTGTACCTCTCCTTTGAATAATTCAGGTGTTAAGGTTTTAACTTTTTTTGCTGGCACTCCTGCATACACACTCCAAGACTCCACACGAGTACCTTCAAGTAAAACAGCACCTGCAGCAATGATGCAATTGGATTCGATGTAACAATTATCCATCACAATTGAACCCATCCCAATCAACACATTGTCTTCAACGGTACATCCATGAACCAACGCATTGTGTCCCACAGAAACATTATTTCCTAGATTAGTTTTCGTTTTTTCAAATGTCGCATGGACAACCGCTCCATCCTGTATATTTACTTTATTTCCAAATTTAATCGAATTTACATCTCCGCGAACTACCGCAGAAAACCAAACTGAACATTGATCACCCATCGTAACATCTCCTACAATTGTTGCATTTTCAGCAAACCAACAATCGTCACCATGACTTGGCGTAAAACCTCTACATTCTTTAATTAATGCCATAACCTGACTTTTTTTATTGCTTTTAAAATTAATCAATTAATGATAACAAATCTTCTGATTTTAATGATTTCAAAATGGAAGTATCTGTTTGTATAATATCAGATGCCAACGTTTTTTTATGTTGTTGTAGCTCCATGATTTTTTCTTCTATAGTATTAGGAGTAATCAATCGAACTGCCATCACATGCTTTTCTTGTCCAATGCGGTAACATCTATCAATCGCTTGATTTTCAACAGCAGGATTCCACCAAGGATCTACCAAATACACATAATCTGCTTGCGTTAAATTGAGTCCAGTCCCCCCTGCTTTTAAACTGATTAAAAAGATTCGTATTTCATCATCCTCCTGAAATTCCGATACGATTTTTTCTCGTTTGGTAGATTGTCCTGTAAGGTAGGCATACTTCAAACCGTGTTTATCTAATTCCGTTTTTATCAAGTCAAGCATCCCAACAAACTGACTAAATACCAACACTTTATGATTACCATGTTTTTCAAGTAATTCCTCCATTAAGACGTTGATCTTCGCAGAACTGTCACCATAAAACTCCTCTTCACTCAACAATGCAGGTGAATTACAAATTTGCCGAAGTTTCGTTAATGCCGACAATACAAACATAGAATCCAACTGCTTCTTTTGTGATTTAGATGCGTTTAGATACTCCTTCATTTGCTCTTTGTAGGCATTGTAAACTTTGCGTTGATCCGGCTCCATTTCACAATACAAAACTATTTCAGTTTTATCAGGTAATTCTTTCGCTACCTGATCTTTCGTTCTTCTTAATAAAAAAGGATTGATTCTTTTTTGCAATTCTTTTGCACGTTGATCGTCTTTGAATTTATCAATTGGAATAGAATAAACTTCTCTAAACTGTTGTTGTGAACCTAGTAAACCTGGACACGCAAAAGAAAGTTGCGCATATAAATCAAACGTATTGTTTTCAATAGGTGTGCCTGTCATAACCACCCTATTCCGAGCTTGCAATAATCTCACTGCTTTGTAACGTTGAGAATCAGGGTTTTTAATTGCCTGAGATTCATCTAGAACTACATAGTTAAATTGGTAGGCTTTTAATAATTCTATGTCAGACATCAACGTACCGTAGGAAGTCAACACGACATCGAAATTGTCTAATGAGGTTAAATCAGTCACCCTGTCGCTTCCGTAAATGGTTCTAACCGTTAAAGAAGGTGCAAATTTGATGATTTCATTTTGCCAATTAAAAATCAATGAAGTGGGCAACACCACAAGATTCGTTGCTCCTTTATGTTTCTTTTTTTGAAGCATAAAAAAAGCAATCATCTGAAGTGTTTTTCCTAATCCCATATCGTCCGCTAAACACCCCCCAAAATTATAGTCATCCAAAAAATTCAACCAATTCAACCCTTCCATTTGATAAGGTCTTAATGTTGCCTTCAATCCGGTCGGTATTTTAATTTTTTCAATGGATTTAAAAGCTGCTAATTTATCTTTGTAAAATTGAATTTCATCACTTATTTCATTACTCAACAAAGCATCTTCATAAATCTCATTAATCAAAGAAAAATTCAATTTAGAAGTTCTAATTTTATCCTTTACAACTTCCCCAGACCGAAAATAATGCGCAAATTTCGCTATCCATTCATCTGGTAACAATCCATGCGTTCCGTCTGCCAACTTAACATAATTCGTTTGATTTTTTACCGCCTTTTGAAGCTGAGAAAGCGTGACACGTTGCTCACCAAACGCTACTCCCACTGTCGTCTCAAACCAATCAATCCCACTGGTAACGTTGACATTTATTTTTGCCTTATTGTGATTGTATAAATTGTTTTTTATTTTATTGAATCCCAAAACAGTTACCTCTGTGTCTTTCCACACTTCAAAGGCATCTAAAAACCATCCTTGCTCTAAAAATTCGCGTTTTGACAAATAATAAAATGATTGGCCAAATTGTTCTGAAAAATTCGGATGTTGTCGCAATAATATACTTATAAATCGATCTTCGTAAACAGAATCCCTATTCATTAAATAGCTTTCGCCCGCTGCATTGGATAACTCTAAATTCTTTTTTGTTAAAATAGGCAATTCAACATCTTGGTATTTCACAACTGGAGTAATCAAAATAAAATCTTCTGATTCAGATATATAAATAATTTTCTCTTTATTGATTTCGTTTATTGATGAATAATCGGCTTGTTTTACAGGAGCTTTTTTGAGATAGGAATAATCAATTGAAATGTTATTTTCAAGGTGTGAAAGCACATTGGATTTAAAATCTTTAAAGCCTTTTTCATGCACCAATACTTTCCCTCCATTCACATAAAAAAAATGAATTAATTTCACTAATTGTAAATTAGTGATTAAATAATAGATTTGTTTCTCTTTCAGGAAATAGATGAATTTCAACGCAATTTGACTTGGTGCAATTTTTTTTCCATCAATAATTAATTGAGGAGTAATTTGATATAATTTATCTTTAACATCTACCTTGATCGAAAAATCAATGGTTGGTATCACCATCGTAACAGGTTCAATTGAGGTTGAAGTTATTTTCGAAGAGATTTTAGTGTTGTGAAAATACATGGGTAAATTCATGTGATTTTTGATCAAGTACTCCAATGCGACAACGTCATCTTCGAAATCATTTTCTCTGTATTCATTCTCCAATTTCATAATGGCTGCAAAAAAATGCATCTCTTCAATTTTTGTATGTCGCAATATTTCAGACTCTACATCTACACTTGTCAATGGATTCTTTAAATTAACACCATCTTTTTTAAGTCTAGCATCATACAAAGCAACTTTCAACGTATCAGAATAAGTGTCAAATCCTACTACAACTATTCGTTGTTTTAATTCAGAATGAGAATTTCCTGAACTGATTAATTTTTCAAAAGAAGGAACTTCAATTAATTCAGTTTTCAATTTTTCACTCTTCGCTTGATCAATTGACAACAAACCTTTATTTCGTAATTTCAAAGTTGAATTTCCTCTGCTATCTGTTGCAAGTTGAAAATAATTTTCCAAATCAGGTTCATCTTCTAACCCATATCTTTTAGCCACTTCTTGGTATTTCTTTCTTCTAAGTTGAGAATCAAAATAGATCAATAAAGACTCAGATTCAATAATTCGAGACAACACTTTCGCTTGGTGCAAACACATTTTCTCCTTCGTAGTTTTGCATTTACAATCCAATGTCAACACCCTGCTTTCTGGAGAATAGTTCACTGAAACAACATGATTCTGCATGTTATTAAACACAATTTCAGTGCTATTAAACTCCAATGAATTAATGGTGAAATAATCGTAATATCCACTATTCAAAGTGGTAGATCGTTCCAAAATATTCTTGTAATGAATCATTGAAAAATCCACATCATTCCATGTATAAATACTTTTATTTACTACCGTTGGTTTTTCTTTTTTAATTGGAAGTTGAATCTTATTTGGGGTTTGAAGTTCATCTGTTTTTTGAATCACAGCAACCAAATGCTTACAAATCCCTTTACCTGTATAGGGGCAAGAACAGGAATAATTCAAAATTGAATTCGCATCAAAAAACACCTCCGTCCAATAGTTATCAGTCCCAATTATTTCAGCTTTTGTAAAAAATACGTCTGATTCAATGTGATTAATATGAACAGAATCTGCACGCTTAATTATTATCGGTTGAGCATGTTTTTGGACAAACTCTTTAAAAATTAGATTTCGAAATCGATAAGCCATTGCAATATGTTTTTGACAAAATAAACTAAAAAGTAAGCGATAACAGCATTAAACAAATGATTTTTTCAAATTTCATTTTACACCTAAATTAATTATATTTGTGAGTCTATAGTAGAAGCCTTAAGAATAAGCGCTCTTACAATTAACAAAGGGTATAATTTAAGAAATATAATTACAAATGGAAAAAAACACAATTGCTGCAAACAATCCTTCATTGACTTCATGGGTAAATGTACCACAAGGTTCTGATTTCCCGATTCAAAACTTACCTTTTGGTGTTTTTAAAACATCTTCTCTTACTCCTCGCGTGGGGGTTCGAATTGGTGACCATGTATTGGACTTAAAAACTTTACATGTATTAGGGTATTTAGACAATCTTCCATTTGGCCCTGAAGATTTCGCAACTACTGCATTGAATTCATTGATGCAAAAAGGGAAACAAGCAACGCGTGATCTTAGAAATAGAATTTCATTCTTATTGGATAAAAACAATGATGAATTACAAAAAAACACGCACCATGCTGAACAAGTAGTGATACCAAACAAAAGTGTTATCATGTTGATGCCTGTTCAAATTGGAGATTATACTGATTTTTACTCTAGCAGAGAGCATGCAACAAATGTTGGAACCATGTTTAGAGACCCAACTAATGCATTGTTACCAAACTGGCTTTGGATCCCTGTCGGATATCACGGTAGAGCAAGCTCGGTCATCTTATCTGGTCAAAACATTCACCGTCCAAAAGGACAAATCAAACCAAACCCAGAAGAAAATCCAATTTATGCTCCGTGTAGAAATTTAGATTTTGAACTAGAAACTGCTTTTATCACCCTCGATGGAAAACCTTTGGGTGACTCAATCGCTCCAAACGAAGCAGAAGACTTTATTTTTGGGATGGTACTATTCAACGATTGGTCTGCACGAGATATTCAAACTTGGGAATATGTTCCACTTGGACCTTTCCTTTCAAAAAATTTCGCTTCGAGTATTTCAGCTTGGGTGGTAACATTAGATGCATTACAGGCATACAAAGTAGCTGGTCCTGAACAACATCCTGAAGTTCTCTCTTATTTAGAATTTGAAGGAGAAAAAAGTTACGACATTAATTTAGAGGTGTACATTCAACCTGAAAACGGATCTGAAAATCTAATTTGCGAGTCTAATTTCAAATACATGTACTGGAACATGGCGCAACAATTGGCGCACCATACTGTAAATGGTTGTAATGTGAGATGCGGAGATTTAATGGGTTCTGGTACTATTTCTGGACCAACACCAAATTCTTACGGTTCAATGCTAGAATTGGCATGGAAAGGCACTAAACCTTTACAATTAAACGATGGAACCGAACGCAAGTTCATTCTTGATAATGATACGGTAATTATGAGAGGGCATTGTGAAAGCAATGGAATTCGCATTGGATTCGGAGAAGTAAGTGCAAAAATATTACCTACAAAATAACTAAAACAATTTAATAACTAAAACATCAATTTTTCATAGAATGTCTTTACCAGAAGGAATCGATTTAGAAAAAGAACGTATTGAAATTTTAAATGCTTTTAAGGCGTTATTGAGGACTACTCAGCAACTTTCCAAAGAAGAAACTCGAATGATTCGTAAAGCATTTGACGTTGCAGTGGAAGCACACAAGGATATGCGCAGAAAATCAGGTGAACCTTATATCTACCACCCGATTGCAGTTGCACGAATTTGTGCTGAAGAAATGGGCTTAGGTGCAACTAGTATTACATGTGCCCTACTTCATGACACTGTAGAAGACACGCACATTACCCTAGAGGACATCGAGGAACTTTTTGGAGAAAAGTCGAGACGAATTATTGATGGTTTAACAAAAATACCTGAATTATTTGATGAAAATTCTTCCATCCAAGCGGAGAATTTCAGAAAAATGATTCTAACTATTTCAGACGACATTAGAGTTGTATTAATCAAACTCGCTGACCGTTTACACAACATGCGTACCCTCGGAAGTATGCGTGCCGATAAACGTTTGAAAATTGCTTCTGAAACTAAATTTTTATATGACCCATTAGCACACCGTTTAGGATTACATTCTATAAAAAGTGAATTGGAAGATTTATCTTTTTTACATTCAGATCCTGAGCATTATCATGAAGTAGAAAGCAAACTAAAGTCTACAAAAGAATCTAGAAATCGTTTCATTAACACCTTTACAGAACCTATCAAAGAAGCATTGGATCGTGAAGGTTATTTATACGAAATCAAAGCTCGAACAAAATCTATTTCTTCTATTTGGAGAAAAATGCAAACCAAAAGCATTCCTTTTGAAGAAGTTTACGATTTATTTGCAATTCGAATCATTGTAGAAACACCTTTAGAATTAGAAAAACCAGACTGTTGGAGGATTTACAGTATGGTCACAGATCATTACCAACCAAGTCCTGAAAGATTGCGCGATTGGATTTCTACTCCACGAGCTAATGGCTATGAATCGCTTCATACCACTGTGATGTCTCCGCAAGGAAAATGGGTAGAGGTTCAAATTCGTTCTAAAAGAATGGATGAAATCGCAGAAAAAGGATTTGCAGCACATTACAAATATAAAGAAACGAGTAGCGATGAACAGGAAGAATCAAAATTCGACCGATGGATTGCAGAAATTCGTGACTTGATGGAAAACCACAATTTAAGTGCAATGGATTTTGTGAACGAATTCAAAATGAATTTATTCACAGAAGAAATTTATGTATTTACACCGAAAGGACACCTACGCGTTCTTCCTGTAGGGGCAACCATTCTGGATTTCGCATACGACATTCACACTTCTATAGGAAACAAATGTATTGGTGCTAAAGTTAATACACAGTTAGTGCCTTTGAGCTACCAATTACAAAATGGAGATCAAATAGAAATCATTACTTCAGAAAAACAAAAACCAAACGAAGAATGGTTGACATTTGTTAGTTCCGCGCGCGCTAAACAAAAAATCAAAAATGCGCTGAACGAAATTAAAAAAGCAATCGCAGAAGACGGGAAAGAAATCTTAGATCGAAAATTAAAACAGTTCAATCTAAATAATACCAAAGAAAACATTACTGCTATTGCGAAACATTTTCATGCTGCAAGCACAACTGATTTATTCATTCGCATAGCAAAAGCTAAAGTAAATATCAATGAATTAAGAGAATTACCAGATAACAATGGGAATTTACTCGTTGACAAAAAGAATGACAGTAAAAACCAATTGACTTCAGAAACAACTTTTGAGAGCAGAACCATTGTCTTTGATGACGAATATAAGGACATGCCATATAAGTTATCAAGATGTTGTAACCCTATTCCAGGTGACAGTATTTTCGGTTTTGTGACATTGAATGAAGGAATCAAAATTCATCGTAATAACTGTCCAAATGCGGAGCACATGAACTCCAAAATGGCTGTTCGATGCATTAAATCGAGATGGACGAACACCGAATTGGTGGAACACCTTGCATCCCTTAGATTATTAGGAATAGATGGTATTGGTATTGTAAATCGAATTACAGAACTCATCTCTAAACAACTGAATGTGGATATGAAATCAATTTCATTCGAGGCAAACGATGGTATTTTTGAAGGGTTGATTAAAGTGATGGTCTACGATACAGAACATTTAGATGCATTAACAAAACAATTCCAACAAATTGATGGAGTTGAGCGAATTGAGCGTTGGGACGTGGAAGAAAATGAAATTATTAACGTTAAAGAATAATAAGTTTTATTTTTGGGTAATATATTTCATAAAAATACTAATTTCGCTTTTTTATCTAAATGCAACTAGAGGAATTACAAAGTACTGTTAGAACGATATTTTCTGCTTACTTAGAACAGCACAGTCATCGAAAAACACCTGAAAGATTTGCTATTCTTGCAGAGATTTATAATTATACGGGACATTTTGATGTTGAGTCTTTGTACAACAAAATGAAAAATCAGAATTACCGTGTATCACGTGCTACACTCTACAATACAATAGAACTATTATTGGCTTGTAATCTAGTGCGAAAACATCAATTTGGTAAAAACATTGCTCAATTTGAGAAGTCACATGGTTCAAAACAACACGACCATGTAATTTTGACGGATACAGGTGAGGTCATTGAGTTTTGCGATCCGCGTATTCAACAAATAAAATCAACGATTGAGGAAGTTTTCAATATTTCAATTCAGCATCACTCGTTGTATTTCTATGGAGTTAAATCTACAAAATAAGAAGCCGTGAGTTTAAAATATTCCATCGAACAAGAACAAGAAACTACCATTATCGCTTTGGAAGGAAAAATTACGTCTGACAGCGATACTGGAGAATTATTAGAAAATGTTCAACTTCAAATTGAGAAAAAAACTAAAAAAATATTTTTCAATTTGGAAAAGTTAGATTACATCAGTAGTTCAGGGTTGAACTTCTTTGTTCGCATGCTGACTAGAAGTAGATCGAATCAAATTGAACTCAATTTGTGCGCATTGCACGGAAATGTTGAGAAAATATTTAAAATATCAAAATTAAACGAAATATTCACTATTCATCCTTCTTTACAAGAGGGTATTCAAAAATCTACGCATTAATCTTCATTCTTTCTTGTTTTATCAATAAATAAAAACAAGAATTTACTAACGATTAAAATTCGTAAAAACACTTATTAAATGAAAGTTGACGTATTATTAGGCCTTCAATGGGGCGATGAAGGAAAAGGGAAAATTGTTGATGTTTTAACACCTCAATACGATATTATTGCTCGTTTTCAAGGTGGTCCAAATGCTGGTCACACATTGGAATTTGAAGGCATAAAACATGTACTACATACCATCCCTTCTGGAATATTTAGAGCTAACGTAAAAAATGTGATTGGTAACGGTGTAGTTATCGATCCTGTTGTTTTTCAAAAAGAAATTGAAAAATTGGCACCATTCAATATGGACATTTTTAACAATTTAATCATTTCTAAAAAAGCACACTTAATTTTACCAACCCATCGATTATTGGACGCAGC
This sequence comes from Chryseobacterium gleum, assembly GCA_945877005.1. Lineage (GTDB taxonomy): Bacteria > Bacteroidota > Bacteroidia > Flavobacteriales_D > Crocinitomicaceae > CANHVK01. The sequence goes on along the minus strand of CAMCQL010000037.1, from coordinate 810 downwards.
TTCTGAAGCTTCTAAAGGAACCAATAAAATTGGGTCTACGCTTAAAGGTATCGGGCCAACTTACATGGATAAAACCGGAAGAAATGGAATCCGTGTGGGTGATATTTTTGCGCCAAACTTTACTGAGAAGTATGCAGCAATGGTAGAAAAACACAAAGGAATTTTAAAACACACACCTGACTTTACTTACAACCTTGAAGAATTGGAAGCTCCCTTTTTTGAAGGCATCGAATTGTTAAAGAAATTTTCGTGTATCGACAGTGAAATTTACTTAAACAATGCATTAAAAGAAGGTAAAAAAATTCTTGCTGAAGGTGCTCAAGGCACAATGCTAGACATCGATTTCGGTACTTATCCTTTTGTAACATCTTCGAATACTGTAACTGCAGGTACTTGTACAGGTTTAGGGGTAGCTCCAACAAAAATCGGAAATGTTATTGGAATTTTTAAAGCATATTGTACACGTGTAGGCAGTGGTCCCTTCCCTACCGAATTGCATGATCAAGATGGAGAAAAAATCCGTAAAGAAGGAAATGAATTTGGCTCTACGACAGGAAGACCAAGAAGATGTGGTTGGGTAGACCTACCAGCATTAAAGTATGCGGTAATGATTAATGGTGTTACTGAACTTTCAATGATGAAAGCGGATGTACTAAGTGTTTTTGAAAAAATAAAAGTATGTACTCACTACAAAATTAACGACGAACTAGAAGAATACCTTCCTTACGACATCACTAATTTAGAAATTGAACCAATATACGAAGAGTTAGAAGGTTGGAATTGTGACTTAACAGAACTAGACAGCTACGA
>CAMCQL010000036.1 GCA_945877005.1 Chryseobacterium gleum | reverse complement strand
ATTTGATGGTGCGCACGTAATTTATCTCCCTTTTCTAGTGGATAAGGAAATCGAGAAAGCAATACAACTAATTTAGGTTTATTTACCACTTATTATTATTTTTAAATTATCTGCAATACTTTCTGTAGAGTGATTTTGTTGAATGTAATTCATTGCTTCCTTTTTATACGTTTCAATTAACTCTGTATTTGAATTGATTTGCAACGCGTAAGAGACATAATCTTTAATTGAATTAATACAAAAAGCAGGTGAGTCTTCCAGACCTTTTAAAGCAATTTTTGTTGCGATTACCGGAACACCCAATGCTAAACATTCAAGTATTTTAATTCTGATTCCAGATCCAGAAGTAATGGGAGCAATTAAAGTTCCGGATTTCAAAAGAAAAGAGGGTACATCTTTAATTCTACCATGTATGCTTATAGAATTAGATGAATAGTTAAAGAAATCATCTGGCATGAACGTACCAGCAATATGTAATTCAGCAGATGGAATGACTTTTTGAATCAATGGAAAAATTTTATGAATCAATTGTTCTGCGGCATCTTTATTGGGCTTCCAATTAAATGCTCCAAGAAAAAAAAAGTGATTTGAATTAAAGTTGTAACTGACATCTTCTGAATTGATAGATTCTATACCTACTGATAAGGTGTGGATAGGGGTACTTAATCCTAATTGTTTAAATAGCAATGTGTCTGTTTTTGAAATAGATAGTACACCATTAATTGCGTTAAGATTTTTCATCTCGAATTTTTTCAGTCTTTTTTTCAGGTAGTTATATATTGTTTTTTTGAAGATGGAACGAGTATTTTTAGCATAATCATCCCAAATTAAATGTTCTACATTGTGAGTACGAACTAAAATTTTTCCTTTGAATTTTTTTTTAATCTCACTAAGGTATACAAGTAAATAGCTGCTCTCTAAAATAATTACCGATGTCTTGCTGTCAATAGCTGAAAGAATTTTATCACAAAACTCTTTCGAAAAAAAACGATCTGAATTATAGGATGTATTTCTAATGAATGATGTTACTGCTTTAGAAAAAGAAAAATTTGTGTTTATATTGACTGATTCAGGAGCTGTTATTTGTTGAATTTCTTCAGGATATAAATCGATATCAAAAGGATGTTTTTGAGTTGATAAGCACAAATGTTTTATTTTTACTTTGCAGGAAATTAATGCGTTAAGAAATGACTCCATCGCAAAACAACCACCATCAATTATTGGATAAATTGGTTTATTGGTGATGTAAAGAATACTCATTTTTTAATTTTTCGAAATAATTTTAACCAAGCATCTTTATCAAAAACTTTTGAATCATTTGCAGCGCTTCTCATAAGTAATAGTGCTATCGGAGTCAAACTTATTGTCGCTAACCACATACCAACATAAACGGGTACAGCTCCACTTTTCACAAGTCCTTGACCGATTTCATTCAAAATAAAGTAAATCATAAAAATTAGAGTAGCAATTACTACCGGTGTTCCAAATCCACCTTTTTTTACAATCGCACCAAGTGGAGCACCAACAAAAAACAAGACAAAAATTGAAAAAGTTAAAGCAAATTTACGATGGAATTCAATTTTATAAGAATTAAGATTTGATGTCATCGAATCACTTAATGCTTTTTGATTGTTGAGTGTATTCAGTTTATTATCAATTGTGGTTATACTTAATTCTATTATTTTCTTTTGATTTTCTTTACTTAATTGTTTAAAACAGAGAGGTTTTTTAGTTGTTTTTTGGGGTAATGGTGATGTAGAGTCATGAATTTTAGTCAAGTAAACAGAATTAATACGATCTGAGACTACAAAATTTTTAATGAGTTCTGTATTTTGTTTTTTTATGGAATCTAAAGCTTTATTTAATTGAAAAACATTTAGCATTTCATGCGCATTTTTAAATAAATTTTCATCTGTGCGATTGAGTTGAAATCCAGAAAGTTTAATTTGTAAGATGGCAGAAGAAAATTTGCTTTTTTGAGATCTAAAGTAGGAATTATTTGCTGATGTAAATCCAATTGGTTGATTTACATCTAATTCTTCAATTACTGCACCATTTTTTAATTTCAGATACAATAAGGAGCCATTACTAGAATTGAAAAGCTCGCCTTCTTCAGCGCGAATAGTTTTTATTGAATTAGGGGAAGAGTGGTCATGAATTGTGATTCCTCTAAAAATACCATTTTCCTCTTTGTTTACTTTGATAGAGTAGTTATCAATTTCATTCGAGTATTGACCCGGAGTTATAATGTTCGCGATTTTAGTCTCTTGAATATCGTAAATAAGTGCACGCCATTTTAAATTTGAAATAGGGATGATGTAATTTGCGAAATAAAAAGTACATATACATATTAAAATCACTACCATTGTAAGTGGTCTCAATATACGGTAAAGAGATAATCCAGAAGATTTTAAAGCTGTAAGCTCATTATTTTCCGCCAAATTTCCGATTGTCATAATCGAGGACAATAGAATTGCAAGTGGAAGTGCAAGAGGTATAAGTGAAGCAGAAACAAAAAATAATAATTCTAAAATAACAAAAACACTAAGACCTTTTCCCATTAAATCATCAATATATTTCCAGAAAAATTGCATAATTAGCATAAACATGGAAATACAAAAAGTCACCAAAAAAGGACCTATAAAAGATCGTATACTAAACAGGTAGAGTTTTTTCAAAGCTAAATAGAGAGAAGTGGATTATGCGCCGATGTGTCTCTTTAGATTATTTATTTGGTTGTCCCAGAGTGATTTATTTTCTTTTACTTCATCATCATCACAAAAATCAACAATAGTAAATATAAGTGTATTAGTAAGAGAATCTATTTTATAATTAAATTCGAAATAATAGTCTTCGTCTTCATTTTCAGTCCATCTAAATCGTACGTATACCCCTTGTCTTTTGGCAATCAATTTAGCAGTTTCATCACTTTTCCCCCAAGTAAATGTGTATAAATTATCTTTTACTGTAACGTTATCTGCAAACCATTGTTCCAAACCATTGGGTGTGGTAACTTCGTTTTCTATAATCCGAATGGATGTTTTTAAAATGTACTCATATTCAACTTTAATCTTCGACATTTTAGACTGATTTAAAATTTCAATAAATATAATTAAAAAAATGAGAATTAAATTCAATTTAACTAACAATCTGATGGTTAAATTAAATTAAAAAGAGGATGATTTCTCACCCTCTTTCAAACATAATTTATTAAATCACACTATTATGCGTTTGTTGTAGGAAGTAAATCGTTAGAAGTTTGAGAAACAGCTGATTTTTCAAAACGAATTTTGCTTCCTTCAGAGTTAATTAAAACAGTTGTGTCAGTAACTTCTAAGATTTTCCCATGAACACCTCCAATGGTGAGTACTTTATCACCAACAGCAAGGTTTTCTCTGAACTTTTTCAGTTCTTTTTGTTTCTTTTGTTGTGGTCTAATCATGAAAAAGTAGAAAACTACTAGTACTAAAACGAGCATTAAAATTTGTTGCATAGTTGTTTGTTTTTATTTGATTGTTAATTATTTACGGATTACATTTGCTCGAATAGACAATACAGTGAGTGAAGGTTCTGTATTTGCAACTACTCTTACTTCTTTTGATAATTGTCCGGGGGCTGCATTATCAGTCCGAACGGTTGCTGTAATTTCTTCAGTATCACCTGGAGCGATAGGGTCCTCAGGGTAATCTGCAACAGTGCAGCTACAAGATCCTTTTACTTCAGCTATGATTAAAGGATAATCACCTGTGTTTTTTAATTTAAATACACTTTCTATTTCTTCACCTAGAATAACATTTCCTGCTTTAAATTCTTTTGTAATTTCCATCGTTGTTTTATTTCCGACATCAATTTTGTTGTCAGAGTTACAACTTAATAAAACACTAGTAATAGAAAATAAAACAACAATTTTTTTCATATTTTTCTCATTAATCCATTAAGCCTCTACCAATTTTTCTTATTTTTTCTGTCGTTTCCAAACGAGAAACTGCTTGATCTAAAATTCCATTAATAAATCCACTACTTTTAGGAGTACTATAGTACTTAGAAATCTCTATGTATTCGTTCAAAGTTACTTTTTTTGGAATATTTTGAAATTCTTGAAGTTCAGTTATAGCCATTTTCATTAGGATAACGTCAATTTTAGCGATACGTTCAAAATCCCAGTTTTTCGTTAAATCATCGATTAAATGTTCATTTTCGGTATCAAGTAATATGGTCTTTCTGAATAACGTTTTGTAAAATCCTACTTCGTCTTCTTCGTCTTTGTAAAGCGATAAAATCGGATTGTTTTCCTCCTCTTGATCCAGAGATTTAATTGTTTTCAGTACTAATGAACAGGCTAAATCAATATCGTCTAACCAATGAATGCTTTTCTCTTCAAAAAAATTATAAATTAAATTTGAATTTGCAATTTCTTCTTTAAAAAGCTGACATACGAACTCTTTGTCGTTTTCAAAACTATCCTCTTCTGATTTGATATAGTTAAAATAAACTTCACTATCCTTTATGTGATTAAGTATTTTTTTAAACATTTCATGATTTTCAACCCCTAACCAGTTCACTTTATTCATTTCTGATGAATGTCTTAAAGAAGTTGAGTTTGAAAGTAAATTGAAAATACGATTATTTATAAACTTTAAGCTTGGTTCTAAATCATCCGCTGTTGGTCTCGGTTTAAGTTTATTTTCATTAATCTTATTTTCATGAATTGTTTTTAATTCATCAAATGAAAGAAGTAAATAAAGATACAAATCATAAATTCGTTCAATAGAATGAACAAGCTCAGTTTCTGCTTTTTTGTAATTCGTTTCTTCACCAAGAAAATAGGCGTACAAAGATTGCAATACTTTAATTCTTAGATGTCTTCGGTTTATCATTTATTGTAATTATAATGGTAATTTGATTTTCCCTATCGATGTGATGCGTTCTTCCGCTATTGTATCTGCTATGCTCTGTGTAGGAATATTTTCTTTTTGAGAACGATCGATTATTTGAGCAATCGTATCATAAATCCCTTCTGCTTTTTGCATAGTCCATGATTGAGTATATCCTTTTACTTCGGAATAGCAACTCATTACTCCTCCAGCATTCAATGTGTAATCAGGTGCATAAATGACTCCTTTTTTAAGAAGTAGTGCACCTTGCTTTTCATTTGCTAATTGATTGTTTGCTGCGCCTGCAATAACGGAACATTTTAATCGTCCAATTGTCGCATCATTTATTGTTGCACCAAGTGCACATGGCGCATAAATATCAACATCTAAGTCGTATATTTCGTCTAAACCTACAATTTTTGTTCCGTGATTTTTGTAGACTAGCTTTAAATTTTCTTCTTGAATATCAGTTGCATATACAGTAGCACCTTCTTCTGTTAAATGTTTAATGAGATAGGTGCCAACATGACCAACGCCTTGTACAGAAATTTTTTTACCAGTTAAAGAGTCTGAGCCAAATTGGGCTTTTGCAGCCGCTTTCATCCCCATATAAACCCCATATGCAGTTACAGGTGATGGATCTCCACTTTTTCCAGGAAGTCCAACAACATGGTCTGTTTCCATATTCACGAATTCCATATCTGATGGAGATATACCAACATCTTCAGCTGTAATATATTTCCCACCTAAACTATTTACAAATTTTCCAAATCGTCTAAATAGCGCTTCGTTTTTCATTGTTTTTGAATCTCCAATGATAACAGCTTTACCACCACCAAGATTCAAACCTGAAATTGCGTTTTTGTAGGTCATTCCGCGTGATAATCTCAAAACGTCTTTAAGCGCATCTATTTCATTCAAGTAATTCCACATTCTTGTTCCACCTAAAGCTGGACCTAAAACAGTATTATGAACAGCGATTATAGCCTTTAAACCGGTCTGATTATCATTGCAAAAAAGAAGTTGTTCGTGGTTGTATTGAGTCATTGCAGCAATGACGGGATTCTCAATAAGATTGGTGTTTTGGATATCCTTTACTTCAAACATATCGACAAAAAATTGTAGAACGTATTTATTTTTAATTTAGAATGAAGTTTATTTGTTTCATTCAATTAGTTTTGCAAAAATAGAGAAATTATCTGATGAAGCCCTTAACTTATTTGAATAAATATATTTTTAAATATAAGTGGCGCATTATTATGGGTGTAATTTTCATCTGTGCGTCTAATTTTTTTGGTGTTGAAATGCCTAAAATTGTTAAGAATGCGGTGAACGATTTCATTGAAAATTTAAGTTATACTAGAGATTTCAATAAAATTCTTTTTCTAAGTTTAAAACTAGCAGGCATTTATTTAATTTTCTCCATTCTTAAAGGTTTTTTTCTTTTTCTAACAAGACAAACAATCATTATTGTTTCAAGATACATTGAGTATGATTTGAAAAATGAAATTTTTGCACATTACCAAAAATTATCCTACCGTTTTTATAAAAAAAATAGCACTGGAGATTTAATGAATCGTATTTCAGAGGATGTTTCACAAGTGAGAATGTATTTAGGTCCTGGATTGATGTACACAATAAATTTGGCTATTTTGTCAATAATGGCCATTTATACGATGCTAAAGATTAATGTAAGTCTAACATTATTGGTGCTAACTCCACTTCCAATTATGTCGGTATTAATTTACAAAGTATCGAGTAGAATGAATTTCCTCAGTAAGGAAGCACAAAAAGAACAATCAATAATGTCAACGATTGTTCAAGAAACCTTTTCAGGAATTAGAGTAATTAAAGCCTATTTGAGAGAAGTAGAAATGGCAACTAAATTTGCGGCTTCTGCTGAAAATTACAAAATTAAATCAATGAAGCAAGTACGTGTGAATTCGTTGTTTATGCCTACGATTGTTTTTTTAATTGGATTAAGTACATTGCTAGCAATTTATTATGGAGGTATATTGACCTACCAAAAAATTATTACTCCTGGCGATATTGTAGCGTTTATTTTTTACATTAACATGTTAACATGGCCATTCGCTAGTGTTGGATGGGTGACTTCAATTATCCAACGTGCTGCAGCATCACAGGATAGAATCAATGAGTTTTTATTAGAAAAACCAGAAATTAATAGTGGTGATGTAAAATTAGAACATGTAGAACGGATTGTTTTTTCTGATGTTTGTTTTTCTTATGAAAACGAAAAAGTCTTAAAATCAATCAATTTTGAATTGAATAAAGGAGAAAAAATTGGATTCGTAGGAAATACCGGTGCTGGTAAAAGTACTTTATTACATTTGTTAATGAGACAGTTTGATTGTTCGAGTGGTGAAATAACGATTAATAATTATCCGATAAAATCATTAGATATAAATACTTATAGATCTAAAGTTGGTGTTGTGCCGCAAGAGGTATTTTTGTTTTCTGACACCATTCGGAATAACATTCTCTTCGGGGTAAGTGATAAAATAACAGAGGATGAAATTAATAGAGTGACAAAACAAGCGCATATTTACCATGATATCGTAGAATTTCCAGATAAATTTGATACTTTATTGGGAGAAAGAGGGGTGAATTTAAGTGGTGGACAAAAACAACGATTAAGTATTGCACGTGCATTGATTCGTCGACCTGAATTATTAATTTTAGATGATTGTTTATCTGCAGTAGATACACATACCGAAGATGTAATTCTGAATTCATTGAATGAAATAAATGCAATGACGATTATTGTTAGTCATAGGGTTTCTTCACTTCGTTTTGTGGATCGTATTTACGTGTTGAATGAAGGTGAAATTGAAGAAGTAGGCACACACGATGAATTGATGAAAAGAAAAGGGCATTATTTCAATATGTATCAAGAACAATTAACAAAAACTGAAAAATAAAGATTAAAATGAAGAGCTTTTTGAGAAGATTAATGTATTACGGAATTGGATTTGTAATATCAACAATGTTTGTCGTGTTGTTTTTTGAGAATCGTGGATGTAGCTGGCTTCCTGAAAATAGGGTAAAGGGTAGTTTACTCACCAAAATGATAATTATTTCAGAAAAGAATCGATCTAAATTTTCATGGTTGAAATCAGAGAAAGATTTTATTTCGTTTGCCAATGAAGCTGAAGTTGATTTTGAACGAAGTCAAACACATGCTGATCACAAAGTCTATTTATTTTCATCAAAACAACACAAAGTCTATTTTGTAATTCCAAAAGATGCGTTTGTTGGAGAGATGGTACCTTTTGATTCTAAACAATCTAGTAAGATTCGATTTAGCAAAGAGGGCTATGGTGAAATAATTGTTTCGCCGAAACAAAAAGATTTTTTATTTATTCAAAAGAAAGATTCCATTTCCACCCAAGTGAAAAAACTCAACTGGAGAGATGATGAATTTGCTTACAAGATCATAAAAGATCATTCGAAATTTAATTTTGGCGCATCCAATATGGAGCTTAAAGATCAAAAAGTACATACATTAGAAGTAACACTAGATACTTCAATGGTGGAAATTAAAGCAATTTGGTACAAAGATAAAATGAACATAATAAAAATAAATTCCATTTATTCAAAACTATGTCATTAAAATAATAAGTATTTCAGTGTTAATAATTCGTATGTTGTAGGTAGTTGCTATCAAATGGATTTGTTTATTTTTGTAATATGGAATTTTCTGCAGAGCAAATTGCCGGTATTCTAGACGGCGAAATAATCGGAGATGCAACTTCGAAAGTAAATGGATTAGCTAAAATTGAAGAGGGCGCTATTGGAAAATTGTCTTTTTTAGCCAATTCCAAGTACGAAGAATACATATACACTACAGAGTCAACCATCTGTATTGTGAATAAAACTTTTGTTCATTCTAAACCTTTACCTCCTTTTTTAACACTGATTAAAGTTGATGATGCGTACGCATGTTTTGCTCAATTACTCGAATTTTATGATCAAATACGTTTGAAAGAACCTAAAATTGAACAACCAAGTTTTATTGCTGATAAAGCAATTATTGGAGAAGATGTTTATATTGGTGCTTTTGCGTACATCAGTGATCATTCTAAGATTGGAAAAAATGTAAAAATTTATCCAAATGTTTACATTGGAGATAATGTGATAGTAGGTGATAATACGATTATCTATTCTGGTGTTTCTGTTTATAGAGATTGTGAAATAGGTTCAAATTGTATTATTCATTCAGGCGTTGTAATTGGTTCAGATGGTTTTGGGTTTGCGCCAGATGAAAATGGTTCTTACAAAAAAATCCCGCAAATTGGAAATGTTGTCATTGAAGACGATGTTGAAATTGGAGCAAATGCTACTATAGATCGAGCAACGATGGGTTCTACGTTTATTCGAAAAGGTGTTAAGCTAGATAATTTAGTTCAAATAGCTCACAATGTTGAAGTAGGTGAGAACACGGTAATGGCAGCACAAGTTGGTGTTGCAGGTTCAGCAAAAATAGGTAAACAAGTAATGATAGGTGGGCAAGCAGGAATAGCGGGACATCTTTTCATTGCCGATAATTCAAAAATTGTAGCACAGTCTGGCATTCCCAATTCAGTAAAGAAAGAGGCGACTTTGATGGGGTCTCCAGGGATTCCTATGGAGGATTTTAAAAAATCATACTTTGGTTTTAGAAAATTGCCTTACATTTTGAATAAATTACAAGAACTCGACAAAAAAATTAAAGAAATCACAAAATAAGTTACAATGGCTGATAAACAAAAAACCCTTAAGGAGAGCGTTAAATTTACTGGAGTAGGTTTACATACAGGTGTTATTGTGAACATTGAAGTATGTCCAGCGCCAGAAAATCACGGGTATAAATTTCAGCGAATAGATATAGAGGGTCAACCAATCATTAAGGCAGATGTTGATTTAGTGGTCGCTACAGATAGAGGCACTACCCTAGAATCAAATGGGGCTCGTGTTTATACAACTGAACATATTTTGGCAGCTTTGTATGGCTTACAAGTTGACAATGCTTTGATTAAACTTGATGGACAAGAAATTCCAATAATGGATGGAAGTTCTATCTTATTTATTGAGGGAATTGAAAAAGTAGGATTAATAGAACAAACTGCAGATAGAGATTATTTAGAGTTGACAGAAAATATACCTTGGGAAGACGTTGAAAAAGGGATTGAATTTTTAGCTATACCAGACAAGGAATATCGTATTACAGTAATGGTAGATTACAAATCGCCATTGTTAGGGACGCAGCATGCAAATATTTATAAATTAGAAGAATTCAAAACAGAAATAGCAAATTGTAGAACTTTTGTATTTCTCAGAGAATTGGAATATTTAGCAAATAATAATTTAATAAAAGGAGGAGATTTAGACAACGCGATTGTATTGGTAGACAAAGAAATTGTTGAACAAGAAGAATTGGATCGTCTTGCGAAATTACTTGGTAAAGAAGAATTGAAAGTACAATACAATGGTATTGGTGTGTTAAATAGCTCAAAATTACGTTTTGACAATGAGCCTGCTCGTCATAAGTTGTTAGATATAATTGGAGATTTAGCTTTAGTTGGAAAACCAATTAAAGCACATATCCTAGCAGCAAGACCTGGTCATTATGGAAATGTGAAATTCGCTAAAATACTTAAAGATCAAATCAAAAAACAAGCAAGTGAAGGACGTAAGTTTGACTTAACGAAAGAACCTTTGTTTGACATTATTGCTATTGAAAAAATGTTGCCTCATAGATATCCATTTTTATTAGTTGATAAAATAATGGAATTAGGACCAGAGCATGTAATAGGCGTGAAAAATGTGACAATGAATGAGCCATTTTTTATGGGACATTTCCCTGGAAATCCAGTAATGCCAGGTGTTCTTCAAGTAGAGGCGATGGCGCAAGTGGGAGGTATTTATGCTTTGAATCAAGTAGACGAGCCAGAAAAATACTCAACTTACTTTTTGAAGATTGATGAATGTAAATTTAAAAGAAAAGTAATTCCAGGTGACTCTTTAGTGATTGAGATGGTGTTGACTTCACCTATACGAAGAGGTTTGGTAAATATGAAAGGTACTGCTTATGTAAATGGTCAAGTTGCATCAGAAGCAACGATGTTGGCTCAAGTTGTTAAAGAAAAATAATTATATGATAAGTCCATTAGCAAATGTTTCATCCTCATCTATTATCGGTAAGGGTGTGGTCATTGATTCTTTTTCTACTGTATTTGAAGATGTAGAAATTGGAGATGGAACGAGGATACACCCAAATGTGACTTTGTATCCTGGTACACGAATTGGTAAAAATTGTGAGATTTTCCCGGGTGCTGTAATTGGTGTGGTTCCTCAAGATCTTAAATTTGACGGTGAATACACAACAGTTGAAATCGGTGACAATACAAAAATTCGAGAGTGTGTTACTATTCATCGAGGTACAAAAGATAAATTAACAACAAAAATTGGTTCTAATTGTCTTTTGATGACATATGTGCATATTGCTCACGATTGTCAAATTGGAAACAATGTAATATTAGCATCTTATACAGGTTTATCCGGTCACGTTGTCATTGATGATTTTGCTATTCTTGAAGGAAAAGTAGCTGTTCAACAGTTCATGCATATTGGAGCACATACGTTCATTGGTGGAGCTTCGTTAGTTAGAAAAGATATACCACCCTACATTAAAGCAGCAAGAGAGCCGCTTACATTTGCAGGAGTAAATTCTGTTGGATTAAGAAGAAGAGGAATGACAGATGCACAAGTGCGAGAAATTGAGGATGTGTATCGAATTATTTATGTTCAAAATAATAATATCTCTAAGGGTATTCAGTCAGTACTAGATACGCTACCTGAAACTGAAATAAGAAACGAAATACTATCATTCATACAAACTTCAGATAAAGGAGTTATACGTGGAATGATATAACTTTTTGGTACATGCATCGAAATGAAATAATTGAGGTTGAAATTACTGGCTATGCTTTTGGTGGAAACGGTATCGCAAAAATCCCTACTGAAAATGGGGATTTTGTTGTTTTTGTAGAAAATACTTTTCCTGGTCAATTCGTTCAAGCTCGCGTAGAAAAAAAAAGAAAAAAACATGCGGAGTGTAAATTAGTTCAGATACTAAAAAGATCTCCATTAGAACAAGTTACTGATTTTCAGGAGATATCTGGTGCACCTTATATTTATGTTCCTGTTGAAATGCAACAGAAATACAAACAAAGTTCTACCTTAGATATTTTTAAAAAAATCGGAAGAGTAGATGCCATCGAAAATTTATTTGATACCTATATTTCATCTCCAATTCCACATTTCTACAGAAATAAAATGGAATATAGTTTTTCATCCATTGAACATGATTTAGAACTAAATGAGGAAAAAGACAACGCATTTGCCTTAGGTTTTAAACGCAGAGGCACGTGGTGGAAGGTTGAGAGTCTTAATCATCAAAGCGGATTGTTCGATGAAGAATTTGAAACGAAACTTAAAGAAATTAGAGTTTATTTAGAACAAACAGGCTTAGCAGCTTGGCATCCACCAAAGAAAACTGGTTTTTTTAGACATATTGTCGTACGAAAATCATTTTATCAAGATCAACTGCTTATTAATTTAGTTACTTCTTCAGAAGAATTAGAAAAATTTGATGTACAAAAATTTTCAAGTTTTTTAGTGCAATTACTGGGTAAGAGATTGGCAGGTTTACAACACACTGTAAATGATAATGTTGCTGATAGAGCTAAAATTGAAAACGGTACAAATCAATTGGTATATGGTGATTCAAAAGTAGTTGAGCAATTAAGTGGCTTATTTTTTGAAATTAGCATGGAA
>CAMCQL010000035.1 GCA_945877005.1 Chryseobacterium gleum | reverse complement strand
AAACAAAAAGAAGGTATCTAAGATTTAATTTTGCGAAAAACTAAAAAATATTGAACTCTTTGGAGAAGATAAACTGGCGTAAAAATTAATTGTATCAAGCAAATCTGCTACTTCAATTATCGATAATTGAGAATTTTCTCCATTTAAATGATGTTGCTTTAACTTCATAAATGCAACATTTACAAGATTATTAACCATGATTTTTAAATTTACGTTTTTTATTAATTCGTTTACTTTCTATTAATACGATACATCTGTAAATTAAGTTACATTATTAACTGTTTTTTATTCTTCTTCTTTAAGTCTAATTAATATTTCGTCCACTATAATGTATACCAAAACAAATGGAAATATAACATACTTCAATATTTTTCTACTGCCCCACTTTTTTTTATTACTTTTTTGATTTACTGTTTCAACTTCAATCTTTAAGTCTGTATATTCTGGCACCTTGCCTTCAGTCGAGTATATATATGCTAATAATATGTATTGCCACCGTTTAATCAAAGTCAAGTTTAATTTATTTAGTTCATTTTGCATACTGATCAAATTAAGTGATTATTAAACAATTTAATTTTCTACATCGTTCATCTACAAAAGAAGTGTTTTTTTATTTTTTATAATACACTATTAAACAATAAAATAAACTTAATATTAATAATTTAATCTTATTAATTTAGTTAAGCAATACTAATTAGAGCTTAATTTATATTAATTTTACACTTAATGTTATTAAGCACTAAGATTCATCCGATTATTCATCTTGCCAATAAACTTGGTGGTTTGTTTCCTGCCATTGAGTCTACTTACTTAATTTACAATTCAGAAAATAAAATAAAAGCAATTCAAGATTCTGTTAGCATTGATTTTTCAACTGAAGAATTGTTTCAACTCCAAATAATTAGAGCTGCATCGGTGAATTACCAATGGGTTAGACCAGAAGATTTCATTTCCACAAATGTAACCAGCACTTACAAACAACTTAAATTAACAGATGAATTTGAAAATAGGTTATTATTACTTCATTTCACCTCTCCGTTTGATCAACTAAAAGACACAATTGCACTTACCTTTCCAATAAACGCAACTTTTTTTAGTATGCAAAAAGAATGGTCTGCATTAAACACAGATGAAAAAAGAATGATTGGAGAATTGGTACACAAAATTTTTCAATCTGAATATCATGATTATTATACTTTTCACTCTCAACTTGACGCATTACAACATTACTACCGAATTTCTGAAAATAAACAAATCGAGAAAATGGAATCCAATCCATTTGAACTTTTCTTCAAACAAACAGTTACCAAATCATTAGTTGAGAAATCAAGTAAATATAGAGTGGATTTCAATTTGACAGAAAAAGGGCTAAAATTACTTGCGTTGCATTGCATATCCGAAACTTCTGAAATTAATTCCATGATTGATAAAATAGTAGCGTTAAGTCTTATCATCTTTCCCCAACAAAATGAAATTCTATTGGACGAAAAGTTGATTGAAGCTGCATTGTTCAAGAAAAACAATTCATTGGAGAACAACAAAGAAATCAAAAATACTCCTAGAATTTCAGTTGACAAAACCATACTTTTATTAGAAAAATATGAGTTGGCAGCTCAAAAAGTTCAACAACAAGGCTTGCCAATCAACGGTAAAAATATTGGTGCATTTCTTGACCCAAAAATCTCACCACCGGCAATTTCAGACGCTATAAAAAAGAATACTGAACGAATAAAAAATATATTTATAGAAGCTCCTACAAAATGGATGTCAATTCGAACATTTTTAAAACCACTAAGAGAAATTGATCTTTCGATTAAAATTAATGCACAAAAAAGAGTTTAACAACACTCTATATTTAGCTTGTTAAATTTCAAAGTGTGTAATTTACGCTTTAAACCTTCTCAGTAGAATCAATATTAAATGATATTTCAAATTCAACCATGAATTTAAATTAATACCTTTGCTTATTAAAATTGAGATATGGGGTCAGTAAGACAAAATAAAATTGAAGGCGTAATTCAAGAAGAATTATCTGTTTATTTTCAAAGAAATGCAAGAGATATTTGTTTAGGTGCAATGGTAAGTGTAACCGTAGTTCGCGTAACACCTGATTTATCATTAGCAAGAATTTACCTAAGTGTTTTCGCTGGCCCAAGTAAAGAGGAGGTATTAGAGTCAGTTAATACGAACGCTAAAAAAATAAGAGGTGAGGTTGGTAAACGACTTAAAAATATGCGTAAAATTCCTGAATTGATTTTTAAAATTGACGACTCATTGGATTATGCAATGGAAATTCAAAATTTATTGAATCAAAAATAAAAGAAGATTAACGTTCCATTCTACATAGCTTACAGGTATTTTTCTTCTAAAAAAAAGAGAAATGTCGTGCATTTGATTACACGTCTATCCATCATTGGCATAGCCGTTGTAACAGCCGCCTTAATTATATTAATTGCGGCTTTCAATGGAATCGAAAAAATGATTGAAAACTTATATTCTGAATTCGATTCTGATATTATCGTTACCCCAAGTTCGGGAAAAACATTCAGTAGTAATACGATTCCATTCAGTAGGTTATCAAAAATAGGTTCAATTAAATCAACTTCTAAGGTAATTGATGAAATTGTTGTGTTAAGGCATGAGAAAAAATGGGTTAACGCAAGAATATATGGTGTAGAAGACCAATTTTTAACAATGTCAAACGCTGAAAATCATTTGGTTGACGGTGTTGCTTCATTTAATGAAAACAACCTTTCGCTTGGGTTAATAGGTGCACAATTACTCGATAAACTAGAGGGTTATATCCCGAGTAGAACAGGTTACGAAAGTCTTTTGTGTTATGCTCCAAAAAGAAACACCAAAATTTCTCCAACATCCAACCCATTTACTACCCAAACAATTCATTTAGCAGGACGTTTAAACTACAACAATGAAATCAATCAAAACTTATTACTCGTACCCATCGCTTTTGCAAAAGACTTATTAGGGTATGAAAATGAGATTACAGCACTTTACATTAATCTCAAATCAAAAAGAAATCTGGAAGATACTAAGTTCGAAATTCAACAATTATTAGGAAATGAGTATGTCGTGAAAACACATCTTGAAAAAAACGAAATTATTTACAAAACAAGTAAATCGGAAAAACTCATATTGATAGCAATTTTAGTATTTGTTTTTTTACTCGCTGCTGTAAATATTGTCGCTTCATTAACAATGATCTACATAGAAAAAAGAAAAAATATTCTAACCCTTCAGGCATTTGGTGCAAATGAAAGTTTTATTTTTAAAATTTTTTACTACGAAGGACTGTTAATTGCTTTTAAAGGAATTACAATTGGTTTTATTATTGGTTTATTTGTGTGTTTTGTTCAATATTATTTTGAATTAATTGTCCTTCCAAATACAATTGACCAAGCATTTCCTATTGCATTCTCATTTATGGATGGATTCTTAATCTTTATTTTGGTCTCTTTGTTGTCGTTCATTACCTCTTATTTTCCTGTGAAATATTTAGTTTTTAAAAGTAGGATTAAAAGAATAGACGCATCTATTCAATAATTGTTGTATTCTTTGCCAAAAGTTTATTAAATTTGAGTCAAATAAAATTAGAATGAGCGAATTTGTAGTTTCCGCAAGAAAATATCGTCCACAAACATTCGACACTGTTGTTGGACAACACGCGATTACATCTACTTTAAAAAACGCTATCAAAAACAATCACCTAGCACAAGCATTTTTATTTTGTGGTTCAAGGGGGGTTGGAAAAACAACTACAGCACGTATTTTAGCTAAGACCATCAATTGCTTTAATAGATCAGAAAGTATAGAAGCATGTGACCAATGTGAATCATGTGTTTCATTTAATTCCGGTGCCTCTTTAAATGTTTACGAATTAGATGCTGCATCCAACAATTCTGTTGACGATATTCGAGAGTTAGTAAACCAGGTGCGGATTTCACCACAAATTGGAACACACAAAGTCTATATCATTGACGAGGTGCATATGTTATCTAATTCGGCCTTCAATGCATTCCTTAAGACTTTAGAAGAACCACCTGCACATGCCATTTTTATTTTGGCAACAACAGAAAAACATAAGATTATCCCAACTATTTTATCAAGATGTCAAATCTTTGATTTTAAAAGAATTAAAATAAAAGATATCGCGGATCATCTCTCTTACATAGCAGTAAAAGAAGGGATTAGTGCTGATTCAGAAGCCTTACATTTAATTGCTCAAAAAGCGGAAGGTGCTTTAAGAGATGCCTTATCTATTTTTGATCAAATTATAAGCTTCGCTGGAAACAACCTAACCTATACCGCTGTTATTGAGAATCTTAATATTCTTGACTATGACTATTACTTTAGAATAGTTGATAACGCAAAAAAAGAAGATATCCCTTTTTGTTTGTTACTTTTTAATGATATTTTAGAGAAGGGTTTTGATGGACATAATTTTTTAGTTGGATTAGCAGATCATTTTAGAAATCTATTAGTATGTAAAGATGTAAGAACTGCTAAGTTACTAGAGGTTGGAGAAAGTGTTGAAAATAAATTTATTGATCAAGCAAAATTATTAGAAGTTCCATTTATCATTCGTTCATTGGGAATACTCAGTAAATCTGATATCGAATATAAATCATCAAAAAACCAACGACTAACAGTTGAATTGGCTATCATGCAATTGTGTTCTATTAAAAACGAACTAGAAAAAAAAAAGATTTAACTGATTTTGTTGACTTAATTCCTTTTTTTGGTCAGCAAAATAAATTATCATCAAATGCAATTACGACGCAGAAAGATGATTCAACAATTGAACAATCCTCCTATTCATTCAAAAAAGAAGTAAAAAAACTTCAAACTCCTACAGGACAACTGCAAAGTACACTCATTTCTATAAAAGAACTTACGCTTCCTAAAGATGAGGACTCTACCAGAAATGAATCGATAGAAAATAAACCGCAAACCCCTTTCTCTTCTGATGAATTAAACATGATTTGGAAAAAATTTGCGTTCAAAATGAAAAAAGAAGGCAATGACACAATGTATCTTGCAATGATAAAGCGAGATCCTAAAATTGGTGGAAATTTTCAGTTAATACATGAAGTTGACAATCAAGTTCAAATAGATTATATTCAGACTCATTTAAGTGACTTAATTGATTGCTTGAGAGAATCATTAAAAAATTGGAAAATTTCCATCAATTTTTCTATCTCAGAAAATCAGGAAGAATCCTTAAAACATAAAACAGGAAAAGATAAATTTAACGCGTTAGCACGTAAAAATCCAAATTTACACACTTTTCAAAAAACTTTTAATTTAGATATTGAGTATTAATACAATTTTGCAATTGCTGTATCTATAAAATTAAGAAGCTCATATGTAGATAAATACAAATGAGCTTCTTAAAAATATATTCTACAATCTTATTGATTTAATTTTTATCTTCTTGTTCTTTATATGATTGAACAATCTCAATAGCGTTGTCAATAACATCACTTAAAGCTACAATAAAACTTCCCGGTTTAGCCAAAGAAAATGCATGTTTTAAAGCTTCAACTTCTTTAGGGATGTACTCGTAAGACTGCTCTTTATTTATTTCTACAATTCCTTCTACGATTAAATTCACAATATCATCAGCTTCCCTACCTCTTAAATACTTGTCTTGACGAATGATTATGTGGTCAAACATTTGAGTAGCCAAACGTCCCATTTCACGAATATCATCGTCTCTCCTGTCTCCTGTTCCGGTAATAATTCCGATTTTATAAGCGGAATCTGACAATTCTAAAAATTCTTTTATTCCTCTATATCCATCAGGATTGTGAGCAAAATCAATCAATACTTTAAAGTCTTTGAATTCAAAAACATTCATTCTTCCTGGAGTTTGCGCTGCAGAAGGTATAAAAGTTTGAAGATTCAAACGGATATCTTCAATGGTAAAGCCGTAGGTATAAGTAGCAAGAGTCGCAGCCAACACATTATAAATCATAAAGTTAACTTTCCCTCCGAAAGTTAATGGGATATTAGTAACTCTTTCAACCCTAAACTTCCATTCACCCTTTTTAATTGTTATGTATCCATTTTCAAAAATGGCAACAATTCCACCTTTATTACAATGCTCAATAATCACTGGATTTGTTTCATCCATACTAAAATAAGCGATGTTGCAGTCTACTGTTTTTGAAATAGATACACAGTACTGATTATCAGCATTTAAAACAACATATCCCTCTCTTTTCACTGCTCTTGCAACGACACCTTTAACACGTGCCATGTCTTTCAAAGTATGTATATCTGAAAGCCCCATGTGATCTTCTTGAATATTAGTAACAACAGCTACATCACATCGACTAAAACCTAAACCAGCCCTTAGAATCCCCCCTCTTGCAGTTTCCAAAACAGCAAATTCAACGGTTGGATCTTTTAAAACAAACTCCGCACTTACAGGTCCAGTAGTATCTCCTTTTGTTAACATTGAATTCTGTACATAAATTCCATCAGAGGTAGTAAACCCTACGCGATAACCATTATTTTTAACTATATGAGATATTAAACGAGTGGTGGTGGTTTTACCATTCGTTCCAGTTACTGCAATAATAGGAATTCTACAACTCTTACCTACAGGGTATAACATATCTAATACAGGCGCAGCAACATTTCTTGGTAACCCATTCGCTGGAGCAAGATGCATTCTAAAACCAGGGGCAGCATTCACCTCTAGTACTACTCCTCCACTAATAGCTAATGGGTCACTTAAGTTTGTAGCCATAATATCAATGCCGCAAATATCCAATCCTATTACCCTCGCTATTCTTTCAAAAACAAAAATGTTATTCGGATGTACGACATCTGTTACATCTGTAGAGGTTCCCCCAGTACTCAAATTAGCGGTACCCTTGATGTAACATTTTTCACCTTCAGCAATCACTGTTGAAAGGGTATAATTTAATTTATTTAATTGATCGGTAGTTTCTTTATCTATGCTAATTTCTGTAAGCACATTTTCATGGCCGTATCCTCTTCTTGGGTCTGAATTTTCTTTTTCAATCAGTTCTTGTATTGTAGATTTGCCATCACCAACAATATGAGCTGGTTCCCTAAGCGCTGCTGCAATAAATTTGTGATTAATTACTAGTATTCTGAAATCAAAACCTTCAATAAATTTTTCAACAATGATTTTGCGAGAATATTTTTTAGCGTGATGAAAAGCCTCAATTGCATCTTCTGATGTTTTTACATTAATCGAAGCACCTTTTCCATGATTTCCATCGAGAGGTTTAAACACCAATGGAAAACCAATTCGATGTATTGCTTTTTCTACTTCTTCTTCAGATACGATTGTAGTACCTTTAGCAACTGGAATTGCAGCCTCTTCTAAAATCCGTTTCGTTTCATCCTTGTTGGAAGCCAAATCAACCGCAATCGAACTTGTTTTATCGGTCATTGTTGCTCGAAATCTAACTTGATTTTTTCCATAACCTAACTGAACAAAAGATTCGTTATTTAGTCGAATATATGGAATATCTCTACTAATAGCTTCATCAACAATACTAGCCGTACTTGGCCCAAATCGTTCCTGCTCACGCATTCTCCGCATTTCATTGATGGCACCATCTAAATCATAGAATTTATTTGCAATTAAAGCTTCAGCAATTTCTACCGATGCAGTAGCTGCAAACCTACCTGCTCGTTCTTCCATATAAGAAAAAACAACATTATAAACACCATCTTGACCAGTTCCGCGTGTGCGACCAAATCCACAATTCATTCCTGATAAAGTTTGAATTTCTAAAGCAATGTGTTCAATAACATGCCCCATCCAGGTACCTTCTTTAATACGTTCGAAAAAACCACCTTCATAAGTTTTAGAACATCGATGACTTTTCATCGATGGGAACATTTCTTGTATTCTTTCGGAAAAACCATCAATTTTATTGGTTGGTAATTCTTCTAATTCCTCCAAATCTAATTTCATAACAATTAATTTCTTACGAAAATTAGACCAGAAATTTGGACCTCTTAATACTTTTATTTCAACTATTTTCATGGGTTTTAATTTTATTTTTATTTAGAAACAATTCTCTCAAACTATACTATTTAAAATTATTCATTGAAAATTAAATAATAATTTCTTTCATTCAAATAATTCATTAAAAAGAAAGAAAAGCTAATATAGTAATTAGTTTTTTCATGAATATACTATAAAAGTTTGTTTTTCTATACATATCTAAAAAAAAAGATGTTTTTTTGTACTCGAAGTTCGTCTTGTTGATAAATAGAATTTATTAAGCTAGATTTATAACACTAACACACTTCTTCTTGCAATGATTCAATATAAAAAAGTCGCTTTTTACACATTAGGTTGTAAATTAAACTTCTCTGAAACATCAACTATCTCAAGATTGTTTCAAGACGCAGGTTTTGCCAAAGTAGAATTTGAAGATATTCCAGATGTTTATGTGATTAACACATGCTCGGTTACTGAGAATGCGGACAAAAAATGCAAACAATTGGTAAAAAAAGCACTTAAAATAAATCCCGATGCGTTTGTAACAATTGTTGGATGTTATGCACAACTTAAACCAGAGGAAATAGCTAAAATACCTGGAGTTGACCTGGTTTTGGGAGCAAATGAAAAATTCGATATTTTGAATTATATCGAATCAACTGATAAAGTTTCTGAAACTCAAGTTTCCTATAAAAACATCAAAGAAACGAAAGATTTCATCCCTTCTTTTTCGATCGGAGATAGAACTCGTTCATTTTTAAAAATTCAAGATGGCTGTGACTATTTTTGTAGTTTTTGTACCATTCCATTAGCTCGAGGCAAAAGTAGAAATGCCTCAATTACTGAAACAGTGAAAGAAGCACAAAAAATTGCTTCTACCGATGTTAAAGAAGTTGTTTTAACAGGAGTAAACATAGGAGATTTTGGACAAGGTGAAGAAGAAAACTTTCATCAATTAATTCAAGAATTAGACAAAGTTGAAGGTATTAATCGATTTAGAATATCTTCCATTGAACCGAACTTATTAAATAATGAAATAATTGATTTTTGTTTAATACGTTCTGATCGTTTTGCTCCTCATTTTCATATTCCTTTACAAGTTGGAAATGATCGTATCTTGAAAGCAATGCGAAGAAAATACGAACGTTCTTTGTACGAGGAACGGGTGAATACAATTAAAAATTTCAGAAAAGACTGTTGTATTGGTGTCGATGTTATTGTTGGTTTTCCCGGTGAAACAGATGAGGAATTTTTAGATTCTTACAATTTCATCTCCAAATTGGACATCTCTTACCTTCATGTTTTTACTTATTCAGAAAGAGCAAACACAAGTGCTCCAAAGTTAGGTGAAACTGTACCAATGGAAAAAAGAAAAGAACGAAGTAAAATGCTGCATATTTTATCTGAAAAGAAAAAAAGAGCTTTCTACGAAGAGAATATAGGAACTGAACGAACTGTTTTATTCGAAAGTGAAGAAGAGCAAGGTATCATGTTTGGATTTACAGAGAACTATATTAAAGTTAAATCACCTTTTAATGCTGAATTGATCAACACTTTTCAAAAAGTTTCATTGCGAGAAATTGATCGAGATGGCATAATGAAAGTAGCTTTTATCGATTGATTTTGAGAACTATATTATTTCTATTTTGTCTGCTTTTTTACGGTACTTGTAAAGCACAACTTCTAAATAATCAATTATCTATTATTGATGTACAACATTACGATATTAAGTTATTGGTAGATAAATCTACTCTAAATATTGATGAAGTAGTGAAATTTAAAACGTTGAAAAACACCAATTCATTCTATTTAGAATTAACTGGAGATCAAATTAATAAGTATGGGATGCAAATTGAATCTTTGCTATTAGAAAATAATAAACTTCCTATTAAACATCGAAACGACACTATTTTTATTTCAGGGAACTCCTTTTTAAAAGATTCTATTTACTCCTTGCGATTACGCTACAAAGGACTTCCAAACAATGGATTGATCATCGGAAAAAATAAATTTGGTGACACTACCTATTTCTGTGACCACTGGCCGAACAGAGCTCACCATTGGTTGGCGTGTATCGACCACCCCTCGGATAAAGCAACTGTATCGATTCAAATCACTGCACCAATAAAATACACTTGTGTTTCGAATGGAATAACTGAATCTAAAGTAAGCACAGAAAATAGCACTACTACTTCTTTTTCAACAAAATACCCATTACCATTAAAAGTAATAGTATTCGGTTTAGCAGAATTAGTAAATCAAGTGGACATTAAACACCCTAAAATAAAAATCACAAATTATGCCTACCCACAAGACACATTAAATGTTTTCAAAGATTTTAAGGAAACAAAATCAATTTTAACATTTTTCGAGAAATTAATTGGTGATTATCCTTTTGAAAAATTAGACAATGTTCAATCTACAACTCAATTTGGAGGGATGGAAAACGCTGGTTGTATTTTCTATGACGAAAATGCGTTTAAAGGAAAAGGATTGAATCATTTAATCGCCCATGAATTAGTTCACCAATGGTTTGGAAATTCAGTCACTGAAAAAGATTGGTCGCAACTTTGGTTAAGTGAAGGTTTTGCAACCTATTTAACCAACTTAT
Source organism: Chryseobacterium gleum (assembly GCA_945877005.1). Classification (GTDB taxonomy): domain Bacteria; phylum Bacteroidota; class Bacteroidia; order Flavobacteriales_D; family Crocinitomicaceae; genus CANHVK01. The sequence goes on along the minus strand of CAMCQL010000035.1, from coordinate 2,094 downwards.
ACATTGAAAAAAATGAAGGTCATAATGAATTTATTCAACAACTTAAAAAAGATCGTCAGCGTGTAATTCATTTTCAAAAACAATTTAAAGCACCTCTTCAAGATACCATCACTAAAAATTTAATGGAATTACTAAATCCAAACGCATATCAAAGAGGGGCTTGGGTTTTACATATGTTGAGAAATGAAGTAGGTCATGAAAAATTCGAGCAAATTATTTCTACTTTTTATCGAAAATATAAGTTCTCAAATGCTTCAACAAACGATTTTTTTGAAATCGTTGAAAAATTAACGGATAAAAACTATGTTGATTTTAAAAATGAATGGACCGCTTGCACTGAGATTCCTTCATTTAAAATCCAAAAAAACGAAAATAAATTTAAAATCAGTCAAACTAATTCAGCAAATTTTCATTTTAAACTCGCAATCGATTTTAGATTAAAATCAGGAAAAAAACAACGATTATATTTTGATGCTTCAGCAAGTTCTGAAACATTTAGTTACGATTTCAATGAACCAATTGAAGATTTTACATTGGATCCTGAAACAGCACTATTATTTACTGTTGAATAAAACTACATTATCTGCTCAAAAAAATCAAAAAACCATTTTATTGAGTACACTGTTCTGTAATTATGTGCACTAAATCATTTACTGATAATTTACTTCTGGGAACTGTAAATTTTGAATTCAAATAATATTCTTCACGTTTATTTAACAATTCTTCAATATACACGAGTAATTCTTCCTCGCTCTTATCCTTTACTAAAGGACGAGCATCTTTTGCATTTACAATTCGATTAAACAATTCTTTGGCAGGCCTTTGAAGGTATAATGTGATACCTGTCTGATTCATTAGTTCCATATTATTAAAAAAACAAGGAGTACCTCCACCAACTGAGATAACAGCGTTTTTACTTTTCGAAAACTCAATAAGTAACTGTTTTTCAAAAACTCTAAATGATTCTTCGCCGTTTTTTGTAAAAATTTCATTGATGGTCAATGAAGCTCGTTGTTCAATCAATTGATCTAAATCAATAAAATCATATTTTAATTGATTCGCTACCTTTTTTCCGAGCGTGGTTTTACCACACCCCATAAAACCAATAAAATAAATTAAAGCCATTACGCTTCCATTAGGGGTACAAAATTTGGATCTTTAACAAACTTTGCAATTGATTCAATGTGACTTGTATGAGGAAACTGATCAACAAGGCTTAATTTCTCCAATTTGTAGCCCGAATTTTGCAATGTTTCTGTATCTCTTGCTTGGGTAGAAGGATTACAAGAAATGTATACTATTCTTTCCGCATTTAAATCAATTACTTTTCTAAGTGTTTTCGGTGCGATTCCAGCCCGTGGTGGATCTAGTACAATTGTTCCAATTTTTCCGATATACTCAGGATAATGAGATAAAAATTTACCTACATCAGCTGCGAAAAATTTAACACTGTCAATTTCGTTTCTTTCAGCATTTCTTTTTGCATCATTAATTGCCTCTTCAACAATATCTACTCCAACTATTTCTGCAGTACTTTCTCTCTTTGCAAGAATTTGTCCAATAGTTCCAGTGCCACAAAAAAGATCCATGACAATTTTAGATTTCAAATCATTCTCTTCGAAAACATAATCCAATGCTTTTTGGTAGAGTAACTCAGCGCTTTTTGGATTCGTTTGAAAAAAACTTTCCATGCTAATTTCAAAAAATAAGCCACTTAATTGCTCAACTACTTTTGAATCACCATATACCAATTGATTTGTACCGTTTTCAATTTTAGCTCTATCGGCAACATTATCATTTACAGTGTGTTGTAAACCTGCCAATCTCTTACCCAATAATTGCACTAAAAAACTTGAAAATTTTTGTACATCAAATTTTTCTAATCCTTCTGAAGAAGTAACTAAATTAATAAGCAGTTGATCTTGATAAAATGATTTTCGTACGACAATATGTCTAAAAAATCCTGTTTTCTTTGGTGGATGCCAAGCTGCTAAGCCTGTTTGTTCTAAATAAACTCTAATTTCTTTAAGTTTCGTTTCAAATTCTTCATCGAACAATCCGCTTTGATGATTAAGACTCTCAACCTTCCACCAC
>CAMCQL010000034.1 GCA_945877005.1 Chryseobacterium gleum | reverse complement strand
ATCAGTTGATCGGCATCGATACTCTGTTGCCCTTGTTTTATTGGAGAATAAAATTCTTTTTTAAGTGTTGATATAGTTGGTGAGGTATCTATGAATTTGTTGATTATTTCTTCTTTCGTTTTAGCACTATCATTAATTTGTGGATTGTTTGTATCAATACTATTTATATTTAACCAATCACTAAACCTTTTCTTTGTTGTTGGTGTAATTTTTAGCGTATCATCTGAATTTACTTTAATTGAGAGACTTTTATCCTTTTCAGTTGTGTTTGTAAGAACAGATGTGGGTGTTTCTTCTAAAATCGCTGAAGAGCCTTCAAATTCTTCATTATAAACTGTTTGTGCTGCATTTGTTAAGATTTCTAATTCTAAACTTTTTTCATTTCGATTCGCTTGCTCCGCTACTTTAACCTCTATTAAATCTTCGTTTTTTTCTTCCTTAATTTCGTGACTTTTGTCTTTATCAGAAAGTATTAATTCATCATTATTTAGTACTACTGTTTCTAACGTTTCAGTTATATTTTCAACTAAAGGATCAGGAACATCTTTATTTGTTTGTTCAAATTCTATTCGTTGGTTAATAAGTTGGTGAAGTTTTGTTCTATCAGTAATTTTGTAAGCATGTTTTTCTAATTCATCATCAAAGTAGACGTCTTTACTGGTATGTAGCGCTTTTAAGTATACAATCGAAAAAAGCTGAGAATAGGGATATTTACTGCACAACTCTTTCAGCATTTGAACATCTTGTTCAGTAATTAATGCGGGCGACTGTAATATGTTTGAGAGTTGATTTAGATTCATTACCAATTAGATAAAAGTTTATTGATTACATCTTGAACAGTTTGTTTATTGATATCATTAATCAATTCCTTTTCCACGCTGTTGATATCTGTAGATGAAGGAAAATCTGCAAAACGAGAGCAGGAGAGCGTCATTTCTTCAACTTTTGGATGTGTAATGTAGAAGGTATAACTTGTTTGTATTGTTAATCTGTTTTTTGCAGCATTATCTCCAGGTTGCAAAGCAATTGGTGTTACGGTATAATTGGTTACGATTCCTTCGATTCTAATTTCTCCACCATTTGACTGAGATGATAATTTTAAACGTGTATTATTTTGTATTCCATCTCGAAGGTCTTCTGATAATTGAGTAGGATAACTTATTGGTGCATTTGGCGCATTATTTTGGATGGGCAATATTGAAAACGATTTCCATTCTGCTGGCATTGATCCCGCATCTTGAAATGAAATACTTGTAGGCCAGCAACCAACAAAAAAGAATGATAAAAGAATAAAGACAACGAATTTTTTCATTAGGATTGAATGTTATATTCTTTAATTTTCCGATAAAGAGTTCGTTCTGAAATACCTAACTCTTCTGCTGCATATTTTCGTTTTCCACGATGTTTCTCCAATGCCTTTTGAATAAGTTCTCTTTCTCTGTCTTCCAATGACAACGATTCTTCTACTTCTACATGTTCTTGAAAATCATGAGAATGTAGGGGAGGGGAAGACATAAATGTTGTTGGGTGTTTATCTAGTCCCGATTGTAAAAGTTGTGCGGGCTCACTAACCGGTAAAATTTCATTATAGATTCTACTGATAATCGCATTCTGTTCTTGGTTGAGTTGAATATCTCCGTTTCCTCCTTTGTTTATTAGCTCGTGAACTAATTTTTTCAAGTCGTTTAAGTCGCTCTTTAGGTCAAATAGAAATTTGTACATGATATCCCTTTCTGAAATAGGCTCTTTTGAGGAAGTGATGATACTAGGAAACTGCTCTTCCAAAACGGGAAGGTAATTTTGTAGCATGAAGCCATCTATTTCTCTTTTACTTTCAATAACGGATATTTGTTCTACTAGATTTTTCAATTGTCGTATGTTTCCCGGCCATTGATAATTTTCCAATAAATGGATTGCATCATCCGTTAATCGTATTGCGGGCATTCTGTATTTATCAGCAAAATCATTTGAGAATTTTCTAAAGAGCAAGTAAATGTCCTCTTTTCGCTGTCTGAGTGGAGGCAATGAAATCGGAACAGTACTTAAACGATACAAAAGGTCTTCTCTGAATTTCCCTGAAGCGATTGCTTTTTGCATGTTTTCGTTTGTTGCGGCTACAACTCTTACATTTGTTTTTAGTACTTTGGATGAACCTACGCGAATAAATTCTCCCGTTTCCAATACGCGCAACAACCGCACCTGGGTTTGCATCGGCAACTCGGCAACTTCATCTAAAAATAATGTCCCACCATTTGCTACCTCAAAGTATCCTTGACGACTTCCGCTTGCGCCTGTAAAAGAACCTTTTTCATGACCAAATAATTCAGAATCAATAGTTCCTTCAGGTATCGCTCCACAATTTACGGCGATGTATTCACCATGCTTTCTTGCACTTAATTGATGGATAACTTGTGGTATAATTTCTTTACCAGTTCCGCTTTCTCCAGTTACTAAAATAGAAATATCAGTGGGTGCAACTTGAGATGCAATTTCTAATGCTCTATTAAGAAGCGGAGCATTTCCTATAATGACAAACCGTTGTTTAATTTGTTGTAAGTTCATTTTTTAGTGTTAGTTAACAACTTCCCCGATCAAAGTTGCAGACGTACAATCTGTAATTTTAACTGTAACATAAGAACCAATTGGCAACCCTGTTTTAGGGAAAATAACTTTTGTATTACCGGTATTTCTTCCACTTTGGTGTTCTGCAGAGCGTTTTGAAAATCCATCGATTAGAACTTCTTGAATATGACCAATTTCGTTTTTATGGAATTCAAGTGAATTAATGTTTTGTAATTCGATGATTTCTTCCAATCTTTTTTTCTTTGTTACTTCAGGAACATCGTCTTCAAATTTCCTTTCTGCCAACGTTTTTGGTCGTTCAGAATACATATACATGTAAGCGAAATCAAATTTTATTGTTTTCATTGCTTTTATCGTATCTTGATGCTGTTCATCTGTTTCACCACAAAAACCTGTAATGATATCAGTAGAAATAGAACAATTAGGTAATATCGAACGTATAGCATTGATTCTGTCATGAAACCATTCAATAGTATATCCTCTATTCATTTTATATAGAACATCGTTATTACCTGATTGAATTGGAAGATGGATATGTTTACAGATGTTTTTGTACTTCGCCATTGTATGTATAACTTCATCTGTCATATCTTTAGGATGGGAAGTAGAGAACCTAATTCTTAAATCTGGATGAATGAGTGCAACCATTTCTAATAATTGTGCAAAGTTAGTTGTAGGTAACGATGCATCTTTAATTTCTCCTTTGCTTGTCATATTCCATCTGTAGCTATCTACATTTTGGCCAAGCAATGTAACTTCTCGATAACCATTATTATAAAGCTCAGTACATTCTTGAATAATGGTTTGCGGATCTCTTGATCGCTCTCTACCTCTGGTGAAAGGGACTACACAAAAAGAACACATATTGTCGCAACCCCTAGTGATACTTACGAAAGAGCTTAATCCAGTTTGATCTAATCTTACAGGATTAATATCTGCATATGTTTCATCTCTTGAAAGTAATACATTAACTGCTTTTTGTCCATGTTCTACTTCTCCGATTAAGTTTGGTAGGTCTCTATATGAATCTGGTCCTGCTACAATATCTAAAAGTTTTTCTTCTTCTAATAAGTTTTGTTTTAATCGCTCAGCCATACAACCTAGTACACCTACAATTAACCCTGGCTGTCTTTTTTTACGATTTTTAAAATCTGTTAATCGATTTCTAACTTTTTGTTCAGCGTTTTCACGAATGGAACAAGTGTTGATTAATATGATATCAGCTTCAGCTTCGTTTCTTGTGGTTGTATATCCTTGATTGGTTAATATTGACGCAACTACCTCACTGTCAGAAAAGTTCATGGCGCAGCCGTAACTTTCAAGAAATAGTTTTTTTCCATTTCCTTTAAGATTAGCGGAAACCATTATTGCTTCCCCTTGTCTTTTTTCATCAATGACTTTATTTTGTGTTATATCAAGGTGTTCCATTTTTTTATTTAAAAGTTGTAACAAAACTAATTATTATATTAATAATGTCAAAATGTCAGTTGTAATACTTGTTAGCCTTTAATGTATTTTAACAACTAAACATCTTTATTTATTTGATGAGATTCAATTACTTTTTCTATCGATTTTGATTTTTAATTTTATAAATTCTTGACCTCTATTTTGTTTTTGTTTGTTTTTTGAATTTAAATAAACTTATTTTGCAACACACTACAAAAGCAATTCAAACAAAAGATGGCTAAAAATTTAGTAATTGTTGAGTCACCTGCAAAGGCGAAAACAATCGAAGGATATTTGGGGAAAGACTTTATTGTTAAGTCAAGTTACGGACATGTAAGAGATTTAGCTTCAAAAGGAATGGCGATTGATATCGCAAATAATTTCACGCCTAATTATGAAGTTTCTTCGGATAAAAAAGCAGTCGTTTCTGAACTGAAAAAATTATCAAAAGAAGCCCAGACTGTTTGGCTAGCGACTGATGAGGACCGTGAAGGAGAGGCTATTTCTTGGCATTTGTATGAAACTTTAAATTTACAGAAAAAAGATACGAAGAGAATTACGTTCAATGAAATCACTAAAAATGCAATTCTAAAAGCAATTGATAATCCTCGTGAGATAAATATCAAATTAGTTGATGCGCAACAAGCACGACGTGTTTTAGATCGTTTAGTTGGCTTTGAATTGTCTCCTGTTTTATGGAAAAAAATTAGACCAAGTTTATCTGCCGGTAGAGTACAATCTGTTGCTGTCAAGTTAATAGTAGAAAGAGAAAAAGAAATTATTGCTTTTAATTCTGAATCTTTTTATAAAATTCAAGCAATTTTCACAAAAGGTAAAGAGAAGATCAAAGCTGAAATATCACGTAATATTTCCAATGATTTGGAAGTGACAGAGATTTTAAATCAATGCAAAGAGGTTGAATTTGAAATTAATGATGTGCAAACTAAACCTGCTACTAAATCTCCTTCAGCTCCTTTTACAACTTCAACATTACAGCAAGAAGCAAGTTTGAAATTAGGTTTTTCTGTTTCTAGAACGATGACTGTTGCGCAAAAATTATATGAAGCAGGAAAAATAACCTATATGAGGACTGATTCTGTTAATCTTTCTGAAACAGCAATGAATGCATCAGCGAAAGAAATCAGTAGTTTTTATGGTGAAAATTATTCAAATCCTACAAAATACAAAACAAAAAGTTCTGGAGCTCAAGAAGCGCATGAGGCTATCAGACCAACTGAATTCGGTAATCATTCAATTGAGGGAGAATCGGACGAAGTCAAATTATATGATTTGATTTGGAAACGTACAGTAGCATCTCAAATGAGTAATGCTCAACTTGAACGAACTTCAGTCAAAATTGGCGCAAACAATCTATCAGATGTTTTTCAGGCAAAAGGTGAGGTGATTAAATTTGATGGTTTTTTGAAAGTTTACATGGCTGCATCTCTTGAAGAGGACGATGAGGACCAACCTTCAGAGATTTTACCATTAGTCGAAATTGGCGATCAGTTAGATTATATATCTATTAAAGGGAGTCAACGGTTCTCTAGACCAGCTCCTAGATATGTTGAAGCTTCGCTTGTTAAGAAGTTGGAAGAATTGGGGATAGGTCGACCTTCTACCTACGCTCCAACAATTTCGACCATTCAAAAAAGAGGATATGTAGAGAAAAAGGAGAGAGAGGGAGATACCAGATGGTATTCTGTTTTTGAGTTAGTCGGAAAAGAAATCAATGAAGAAAAGAAGTCTGAAATAATTGGTAAAGAGAAAAATAAATTATTTCCAACCGATATAGGCATCGTTGTAACTGATTTTTTATCCAGTCATTTTGAACAAATCATGGATTATCATTTTACGGCTGATGTAGAACGACAATTTGATGATATTGCGCAAGGTAAAATTGATTGGACGTTAATGCTTCATAAGTTTTACGACCCATTTCATTCCACTGTGGAAAACACATTAGAACATTCTGAAAGGGCAACGGGAGAAAGAGAATTGGGCATACATCCTGAATCACTTAAAAAAGTAATTGTTAGAATTGGACGTTTTGGTCCGATGGTACAAATTGGTGATGAAAAAACGGATGGAGAAAAGCCAGCTTTTGCATCATTAAGACCTGATCAATCGATTGGATCAATGACGTTAGAACAAGCGTTAGAATTATTTAAATTGCCAAGAACTCTTGGTGAGTACGAAGAGCTGATTGTAAAAGCAAATGTGGGTCGTTTTGGACCATACATACAACATGGTAAATCTTTTGTGTCACTAAAAAAGGAAGACGATCCAATGACGGTTTCTATGGACAGAGCAATTGAAATTATACTCCAAAAAAGAGAAGATGACGCCAATAAAATTTTGAAAATTTTCACAGAAGATGATGCTATGCAAATCCTTCAGGGGAGATGGGGAGCTTATTTGAAAATAGGTAAGGATAATTATAAATTACCGAAAGATTCAGATCTTGAAAAGCTTTCGTATTTAGATTGCGTAGAAATAAAAAACAATCAACCTGAACCTAAAAAGGGAGGTAGATTTGCAAAGAAAACGACAAGTAAAAAATAAATCATGTTAGATATCTCCTTATATTTTCAGCCTATTGATGAGGTAGGTGATAAGATAGGTTCTATTGGTGCTTCTTTGGAAGTTCATACGATGGATAATTTCCCTGATATTGAAAATGATAGTATTGCTTTATTTTACTGTCCGGAATTTAGAAATGGAGAGAAAAGTGTTCATGGAAAAAGTAACGATAGCTTTCGTAATTATTTTTACGATTTGTCGATGCCGATTACTTGGGTTAAAAAGATTTACGACTTAGGGACATTACTTCCAGGTGAAACAATCGAAGATACTTATTATGCCGTATCTCATATTGTTAGCGAATTAATCAAGCGTAATATATTGCCCATCATAATAGGTGGAGCCCAAGATTTGATTGTACCTATTTACAAAGGTTTTGCTGGATCAGAACAAATGGTAAATATTACATCGATCGATGCTCAAGTAAATTTAGGCTCTGTAGAAGAACCATTGACAAGCAATTCTTTTTTGAGCCATTTATTAATGACAAAACCATGTAACCTTTTTAATTACAGTGTGATTGGGTTACAGTCTCCTTATATTAGACAAGACGACATTGATTTATTTGATAAATTATATTTTGATAGCATCCGTTTAGGAGAGTTTAATCAAGATTTTAAAAAAGCGGAACCATTAATTCGTTATTCTGATATTTTGAATATTGATCTATTGTCGATTAAAAAAGCAGATTATCCTTGTGAGTTTAACACAACAACGAATGGTTTTTATTCTGAACAAATTTGTCAAATAGCCAAATATGCAGGCATTTCTGATAAATTATCGCTTTTTTCGATACTTAATATGTTTCCGAATCAACTTGCTGAATGCAATCAATTTGTTGCCGAGATCATATGGTATTTTTTAGATGGCGTTTTTTCTCGCAGGGGAGATTTCCCAGTCGGTTCAAAAAAGAATTATAAGAAGTTTATCGTTCAATTACAAGATGCGGAAAAGGAATTGATATTTTATAAAAGCAATGTGTCTGAAAGATGGTGGATGGAAGTACCCTATAATCCTTCAACAGAAAGTAAATATGTGCGCCATCATTTAGTACCTTGTAATTTTGAAGATTATGAATTGGCGATGAAAAATGATTTACCTGATTTGTGGTGGAAAACGTATCAAAAAATAGCACATTAGTCCATCGTTTTCATACTTTCAAAAATTAGTTCAATTTTGAATAAAAAAAAATCGTATTTTAGCACACTAAATTTTGTTTTCAATTTTGTATGACAAAAATTAAAATGAGTATAAAAAGTATTTTCCTTGTTTTCGCTTTGTTTCTTTGTGTGACTGCAATGGCACAACAAGAAAAATTATTGACTCATTTTATGTATGATAGAATGTCCTTCAATCCAGGGTCAACTGGAACTGATGTAGGTTATTCTGCTACTATGTTATACAGAAATCAATGGGATAGATTTGTTGGAGCTCCAAATTCTTATATACTCAATTTAGAAGGAAATTTTAATGCAATGGGTTTGGGTGGTTTGGGATTGTCAATTTACCATGACGCTATTGGTTTTTTGAGGCAAAATAATTTTGTGTTTAATTATTCTCATCCTTTTCAAATCAGAGAATTAGGAATGCTTAATGTAGGTTTAGGAGTAGGTTTGGTGAACTTTAGTAATAATTCAGCTGATTGGATTCCTCCAACTACATTAGATGATCCTATGCTCCAAAAAATTGGAAGCTCTACAAACCTAGATGTAAACCTTGGATTGTTTTGGAAAAGTTTCAAGGGCTATTATTTTGGGATTTCTAGTACACATTTGAATCAATCTGAATTAAATAAACCATCTTTTACTAACAAACGGCATTATTTTTTCACAGGTGGAAATCGATTTACTAATGTTCTTGGACCCAATAGAGATGTTGAAAGTCAGCTACTTATCAGGTCAGATTTGATTAAAGTAAGCGCAGATTTAAATCTTAGATATTTTCATGAAAACATTTTTTATTCAGGTTTAGCATTTAGGCCTTTAGAATCTGTCGGATTTTTAGTAGGTTTGTATCCTTTTAGAAATGCTACGATTGGTTATTCGTATGATTTAAATATATTTGGTTTAAATTCAGTGTCTAATGGGTCTCATGAATTATTATTTAGGTATAAATATGTGATTCCTGAGCCTCCGTTGGAGAAAACAAAGCATCCAAGGTGGTTGTAAATTAAAAAAAAATTACGAATTTTGTAACAAATTATTGTTAATTCCGTTTACTGATAAAAAGATTGATCCTGTAAAACGTTAAATGGTATCTGGAATTAAAAAAAAATGTAAAATGAGAAAACTATTGTTTTTTGGTCTTATTGCTTTTGTAGTCTACTCTTGTAGCACAAAAACAGGTCACTTAACCGGAGTGTTAGGTAGACCAGGTTACCAGCCAGAAATTCCTTTGGGAATGGTATACGTTAAAGCCGGCGCATTTAATATGGGGGAGAATGATCAAGATGTTCCATTCTTGCATCAAACCAGACAAAAAACTGCTTCAGTTCAGGCTTTTTACATGGATGCAACTGAAATCACTAACAATGAGTATCGTCAGTTTGTAGAACATGTTAAAGACTCAATCGCTCGAGAGAAAATTTATCTTACTTCTGAAGATGAATCGACAGAGGACTTTATCAACTATCAAGATCGATACTTTGATGAGGAATCAAAAGAAATGGTTGATTATGATCCATCAGATAAAGAGAAAAACAGAAAATTGTTTTCTTTAAATTGGGATAGAACTTTTGAATATAATCAAGAAGAATTCCTTCCATTACTTACTGATATGTATTATGCTAGTAATGAGCGTTTTTACAAAAAGCGTGAATTTGATACGCGTAAATTAATGTTTAAGTATTATTGGTTAGACTTAAGAGAAGCAGCAAAACGCGGTCGTGTTGAAATCATACCAAATGGCATTGATGGTAAAGGAAACAAAACTTCTGACAATCATAGAAAATTAAATAATCCTGAGAATTCGTTTACAAAGCAACCTCAAGGTTTGGAGAAAGACATGGGGGTACAGAACAAGAAAGGACAGAATAATGCTATAAGAGGTCATGAAAGTAGAGAACGTTTCATTATTGAGGAAGTCATTAATGTTTACCCTGATACTCTATGTTGGGTACGTGATTTTACTTATTCTTTTCACGATCCAATGACCAACATGTATTTTCATCATCCTGCATATGATAACTATCCTGTAGTTGGTGTTACTTGGCAACAAGCAAAAGCATTCAGTGTTTGGAGAACCCAGTTATTAAACAATTGGTTATCTGCTATGGGTGAATTGTATGTTAATGATTTTAGATTGCCTTCTGAAGCAGAATGGGAAAGAGCCGCAAGAGGTGATTTAGCACAATCGCAATATCCTTGGGGTGGTCCATATACTAGAAATGCCCATGGTTGTTTCTTGGCCAATTTTAAGCCTATGAGAGGGAGGTATGCTGAAGACGGTGGATTTGCAACTGTAAAAGCGTATTCTTATCAACCGAATGGATTTGGATTATATTGTATGGCTGGAAATGTGTCAGAGTGGTGTGAAACAGCTTTTGATGAATCTGTTTATGAATTTTCTACAGATGTGAATCCTGAATACAGATACGAAGCAATGGATTGGGATCCACCAAAATTAAAACAAAAAGTTTTAAGAGGAGGTTCATGGAAAGACATCGGATATTATTGCATGACATCAACAAGGACTTATGAATACCAAGATACAGCTAAATCTTACATTGGGTTTAGAAATGTAATGACACACTTAGGTAGAGGTGGCCCTAATTTTAGTAAAGAAGGAAACGAAGAAATTATAAATGAAATAGAGCTTCGTTAGTATATAAAAAGTAAAATTTAATAGTAAGTTTAATTTAAAATCAAGAGTTATGAAAGTTTTTGGTATGGTTCCAGGTAGTTTGAAATGGAGAACCTTTATGAAGTATTTTTATGGATACGGTGCAGCAGTGGTAATTTTAGGTGCGTTATTTAAAATCATGCACTGGCCAGGAGCCTCAGAGATGTTAATTATTGGTTTATTGACTGAGGTTGCTATTTTTATCATGTCAACATTTGAACCTTTACCACATGAATATCACTGGGATTTAGTTTATCCTGAATTAGCTGATGTTCATGAGCCAGGAGATGGTGAACATGATCACAAAAAAGAAGAAGTAACTAAGGTAGTGGAAACACACTCTGTAGTTAAAGTTGAAGGTATCACTCAGCATTTAGATAAAATGTTGGAAGAAGCAAAAATTGATTCTGAATTGTTAGAAAGTTTAGCTGCTGGTATGAGAAATCTAGGTGAAAACGCTAAATCTTTAGAAGGTATTTCTTCCGCTGTTTCTGCTACTGATTCATATGTAGCGAGTTTACAAAAAGCTTCTGATAAAGTTTCAACACTTTCTGATGCTTATGAAAGAGCCTCTCTTTCTATTTCAGGGTTGACTTCTTCTACACAAGAAGGTGAGTCATTCGGTGAACAAATGCAAAAAGTTTCTAGAAATTTAGCAGCATTAAACAACGTATACGAATTACAATTAAAAGGTTCTTCATCTCATTTAGAAGCTACTGAAAAGTTTCAAAGTCAAGTAATTGATATGATGAAAAATCTTTCGGATTCAGCTGAAGATACTAGACTATATAAAGAAAATATGTCTTTATTATCTCGTAATCTTTCTGATTTGAATAACGTGTATGGTAATATGCTTAAAGCAATGACTATTACTAGAGATTAATTATTTAAGTTTATTAACCTTTTAAATCCAAAATATAATGGGAGGTGGTAATGAGAGTCCAAGGCAGAAGATGATTGGAATGATGTATTTAGTACTTACGGCACTTCTAGCGTTGAACGTATCTAAATCTATTCTTGAATCATTTGTAGCAATTGAGGAGAATATTCAGGTTGCAAATGAGAATGAATTTGCTCGTGGTGAGGAGAAAAAGCAACAATTAATGGAGGTTGCTACTGATAAATCTAATGCTGCTGTTGCTGAGAAAGCTAAACTATATCTTAAAGATGTTGATAAGATTGAAAAGATGTCAGCTGAAATGATTGTTTTCTTAGATGAATGTAAATTCAAAATTTTTGAAGAATGTAAGGAAAAGTACAAAGAAAAAGGAGAGCATGGATCTATGATTAGAATTCCTTACGACAAAAAACTGGCATGTAAGCCAACTCGTATGGATCTTTCTTTGGTTGCAGGACCTGACTTGTATGATGAGCCAATGCGTGTTATGGGGATTGCTGAAGATATTAAGAAACCAACTGGTGAAGGAATGAAGTTATGGGAAAAATACAATAAGTACCGTAAAGAATTAACCGAATTAATAGTTAAAAGTGCTTCTACAGATGAAAAACCTTATTCTATAAAAGCTGCTGAAATAAACGAATTTAAAGACGGTATAGATTTAGAGAAGAAAGTAAACAAAATGTTTGAAAAAGGTAAAATTTCTCCTGATGAGATTGATGAGGTAAAAAAAATCTACAAATCTTTGTCTAAAAATGAAAGACATGAAATTCATCACGGTGAGATTAAAGGTGTACATTGGGTAGGTAAAACTTTTGACCATAACCCTCAGGTAGCCGGAATCGCATCAATTTCAGCGTTACAAAAAGAAATTTTAACTGCTCGTGCTGATGCTGTAAGTTTGATTCGTTCAAGAGTTGGTGGTGGTGAGTTCTCATTTAACAAAGTGATGTCATTAGCTACTGGACCTATGATTGCAAACTCTGGTGATGAGGTTGAACTGAAAGTATTAATGGCTGCATTTGATTCTGATAAACAACCAGTAGTTAATGTAAGTGGTGGATCTGTAAAAGAAGTTAAAGATGGTGTTGGTACTGTTATTGCTAAAGTAAGTGGCTCTTCTGAAATGAAACTTTCTGGTACTGTTGCGATTGCTAAGAAAAATGGTGAATTAAAGTCAATGCCATGGGAACATACGATTAAAATTATGAAACCAGAAGGAACTGTTTCTTTACCTGATATGCAGGTTTTGTATGAAGGATATAATAACAGGGTTAAAGGTGTTGCTTCAGGTTATGATCAGACTATTTTAGCTGGTTCTGGAGTTTCATTGTCTAAATCTGGTGAGTTTTGGATTGCTACTCCTGCACCTAAAACAAAGACATGTTCAATTTCAATTTCAGGAAAAAGTTCTGTAACAAATAAAACAGTGAGTTTAGGTTCTTTTGATTTTAAAGTGAAACCTCTTCCTCCTGC
>CAMCQL010000033.1 GCA_945877005.1 Chryseobacterium gleum | reverse complement strand
GGGTAATCTAAAAATTTATCTAATTTGTCAACCAATTTTCTGGAATGAATATGCTCTAATTGTTCGGCTACTTCGTGAACTTCATCCCAGCTAAATTCTAACTTTTCATACAAAAAGGTTTCCCAAAGGCGATGTTTTCTAATAATATCAATCGCATTTTTCTTTCCTTTTGCTGTTAAAGTAATTTTACCATATTTTTCATAGATAACCAATTCTTTTTCTTTCAGTTTTTTGAGCATATCGTTTGCCGTTGCTGGCTTTACAGCCATAGCATTTGCCAATTCATTAGTTCCTACCTCTTCAATACCGCTATCAAATCTAATTTTGAGCAAAGCCTTTAAATAATTTTCTTCCGTGTATGTAAGCATCTTTTTATGAAAAATTGATTTGATTTTACAAAAGTACAAAAAAATAAAAACTTTATTTGTTAGGTAAATCTAACTATATTAATTTTACTACCATAACTAATTTTCAAAAAATGAAACTAACAATAATCAGATTAATATCAACTACTATTTTTGTTTTGACAGTTCAATTTTCCATGGCTCAAACTGCCTCCATTTCGGGCAAAATAATTTCAGAGGGAAAGCCTTTAGAATTTGCCAATGTTGGTTTGGTTGGATCTTCAATAGGTTCTGTATCCGATACTTCTGGGATGTATAAAATCAAAAACGTAAAAGAGGGCAACTATGTTGTTAGGGTGTCATGTATTGGATTTATTAAAATGGATAAAACTATTTCTATAAAAGAAGGCGAGAAAGTTACTTTGAACTTTGATCTTACCAATTTTCAGCAAACACTTGACGAAGTAGTGATAACTGGTACGATGAAAGAAGTGAGTCGCTTGGAAAGTCCTGTGCCTGTAGAAATTTATACACCTACTTATTTTAAGAAAAATCCTACTCCTAATGTTTTTGAAGCATTACAAAATGTAAATGGGGTAAGACCACAACTAAATTGTAATGTTTGTAATACTGGAGACATTCATATAAATGGGCTAGAAGGTCCTTACACAATGGTACTTATTGATGGTATGCCAATTGTAAGCAGTTTATCAACGGTTTATGGATTATCTGGTATTCCAAATTCTTTGATTGAACGAATAGAAATAGTAAAAGGTCCAGCTTCTTCATTATATGGCAGTGAAGCCGTTGGGGGACTCATAAACATTATCACCAAGAAACCACAGAATACCCCTTCAATTTTTGCGGATGTATTTGGAACAAGTTGGGGAGAATACAATACCGACTTAAGTTTAAAGTTGAATGCTGGAAAAAAAGCGATTGTGCTAACAGGTATCAACTATTTTAACTTCCAAAACAGGGTGGATAACAACAATGACAACTTTACAGACATGACTTTACAAAACAGAATATCCGTTTTTCAAAAATGGAATTTTGAGAGAAAAGACAATCGCATTTTTAGTCTTGCAGCAAGGTATATGTTCGAAGACCGTTGGGGAGGAGATATGAGATGGGAAAAACAATTTAGAGGTGGAGATAGTATTTATGGCGAGAGTATTTACACAAAGCGTTGGGAAGTATTGGGTAATTATCAATTCCCAACAAAAGAAAAATTTATGCTATCTTTTTCATACAATAATCACGACCAAAACAGTGTGTATGGAACAACCTCATATATAGCCCAACAAAACATTGGATTTTCGCAACTTACTTGGGATAAAAAATCAAGTAGAAACGACATTTTAGTAGGTGCTGCCTTACGTTATACTTTTTATGACGACAACACCCCTGCAACTGCATCGTCTGATACTCTTAATCAACAAACACAACCACAAAAAACTTGGTTGCCAGGTCTATTCATTCAAGATGAGATTTCGATTACAGACAAACATAAAGTATTGATAGGTTTTAGATATGATTATAATTCATATCACGGAAATATCTTTACCCCTCGTTTTGCTTACAAATGGACTTTAAACGATAAAAACATACTTCGCCTTAATGCTGGAACAGGTTATAGAGTTGTCAACTTATTTACTGAAGACCACGCAGCACTTACAGGAGCAAGGCTTTTGGAAATAAAAAATGAATTAAATCCTGAACAATCTTATAATGTAAATTTAAACTATATAAGAAAATTTTACGCGAAAAATGGAACGTTCATTGGGCTTGATGCATCTACTTTTTACACCTATTTTAATAACAGGATTGTGGGTGATTATGAAACAGATCCAAACAAAATAATTTATGACAACTTAAACGGTTTTGCAGAAAGTAAAGGAATAAGTTTAAATATAGATGTTGCTTTTAACAATGGATTAAAAATTATTACAGGAGGAACCTTAATGGAAAACACATTAACCGAATATGGAATAACAGAACAACAAATTTTAACAGAGAATTTCACTGGTGTTTGGGCAGTGTCTTACATAATAAAAAAAGCAAAATTAAGTATTGATTACACTGGTAATGTGTATAGCCCTATGCGGTTGCCTCTTTTGGGAAATTCGGACCCTCGTAGCCCAAATTCACCTTGGTGGAGTATTCAAAATATTCAACTGACTTTTGATGGATTTAGAAACTTTAAACTTTATGGTGGGGTGAAAAACTTATTCAATTGGACGCCCAATAAGGGCAATCCATTTATTATTGCGCGAACTAACGACCCATTTGATAAAGCTGTTCAATTTGGAAGCAATGGACAAGTAATTGCAACAGCAAATAATCCTTATGCTCTAACATTTGACCCGAATTATATGTATGCACCAAATCAAGGGGTAAGATTTTTTTTAGGAATGAGATATAGCTTTAAGTAATGAAATTGAGTTGTCGAATACTGTTTGTGCATCTTCTATTGGGTAGTGTATTTTTACTTCCCAATAGTTCATTTTCTCAAATAAATACTTATCACTTTGAACAAGTTGATAGTTTACAGAAAAAACAGAAAAGAAATATCGTGGTTTTTATTCATACTGATTGGTGCAAGTATTGTAAAGCAATGCAAAACACCACTTTTAAAAATGATAAAATTATTCACATACTAAACAGTGAATTTTATTTTATTGAACTGAATGCTGAAGAAAAAAGAGATATAACTTTTGGTAATCATACATTTAAATACAAACCGACTGGAACAAATACAGGATCACACGAATTAGCTAATCAATTAGCAGTTATCGACAATGAAGTTACTTATCCGGCTTTATGTTTTTTAAACTTTAACTATGAAATTATTTTCCAATACAATCAATTTATAACTGCCAAAGACCTGAAAATTATATTGACACGATTAAAATAGCCAACACTTTTGGAACTACATTTGTTTTTTTTGCACAATACCAAAAAAAACCAAAAGAACGTCCAAGCGGAAGAATTAAAAACGGCAATTTCGTTTTTTAAAATAAAATAACCCTATCAAGGATTATTTCACATAGTCTTGTTTTACAACCAAGATGTATTGATTATTTTCTATTTTTCGGTAACCGTATTCATAACAGAAATAGTAATTTCCGCCTTTTTGAGTCGTATAAATATTGGTAAAATAATGGAAGTTAAATCCTTCTTCAGCGAGTGTAATTGCATCTACTGTTTTTTTACCTTCTGGATTAAGATGTTCTAAAATTCGACGATTTTTCCGGAGTATTGAGTTGATTCTTCGAACATATTTATTCGCGTCCTCATTTTGTTTATTATTGTAAGCATTTCTACAATAATCAGAGCAAAACTTTTGGTCTTTTCGACCAAGTAGTTTTTGATTACATTCTTTACACAGTCTTTGTTCCATATTCAATGAATAATCAATGGTTTTAGGACTGCAATGTTAACATTAATTAACAGCAAAAACAAAGTAGAACCTGACAAACTTTAACAACTTTGCAAGCCTAAATATGCTTTGATATGTCTTTTGATGAAAATAATGTTTTAAGTCCTGCGGAACATTTACGCTTACTTGCAGAAAAAATTCAAACTGAAAACAGAATCATTCAATTACTTCATAAAGAAATCTCTAAGGTAATTGTTGGTCAAAATTATATGTTAGATCGTTTATTAATTGCATTGCTTGCTGATGGGCATGTTTTACTAGAAGGCGTTCCTGGACTGGCAAAAACTTTGGCGATAAAGAGTTTATCAAGTGCCTTGAATGCATCTTTTAGTCGTATTCAATTTACACCTGATTTACTTCCCGCTGATGTCAATGGTACACAGATTTACAATCAAAAAAGTGAATCATTCACAATCAAAAAAGGACCTGTATTTACAAATTTTGTATTAGCAGATGAAATCAATCGCGCTCCTGCTAAAGTGCAGAGTGCTCTTTTAGAAGCAATGGAAGAACGTCAAATCACAATTGGCGATCAAACATTTGAATTAGAAGCGCCATTTTTAGTTTTAGCAACTCAGAATCCAATCGACCAAGAAGGAACGTATGCCTTACCAGAAGCTCAGGTGGATCGATTTATGTTGAAAGTTGTGCTTGATTATCCTAAAATAGAGGAAGAAAAATTAATTATAAGAAGCAATGTTCGTAAAGAAGGTTTAGCGAAGATACAAAAGGTGCTAAACATAGAGGATATTCTTCGAATCAGAGAGTTGGTTCGTGAGATTTACTTAGACGAAAAAATCGAACAATATATTGTAGACATCGTTTTTGCTACGCGTCAACCAGAAAAATATGGCGTTCCTCACTTGCAGCCAATGATTGGCTATGGTTGTTCTCCTAGAGCAAGTATCAATTTAGCGTTGGCAGCAAAAGCACATGCTTTCCTTCAAAATAGGGCCTTTGTGATTCCTGAGGATGTGCGTGCTGTAGCGATTGATGTTATGCAGCACAGATTGGGATTAACCTATGAAGCCGAAGCCGAAAATTACACTCCTAAAAAAATAATTGAAACTATTTTAAATAGAGTAGATGTACCATAATCTGAAAGGATGAATACCCTTGAGCTCTTAAAAAAGATTCGATTAATCGAAATTAAAACGAAGGGATTGACCAATCAATTCTTTAAGGGGAAATATCATGCCTCTTTTAAAGGGAGAGGAATGACGTTTAGCGAGGTAAGAGGGTATCAAATTGGCGATGAGGTTCGAACGATTGATTGGAATGTGACTGCGCGTTTCAATGAACCTTACGTGAAAGTGTTTGAAGAGGAGCGGGAATTAATTGTGATGTTAATCATTGATATTTCTGCTTCCAATAATTATGGGAGTAGAAGTAAATCAAAAAAAGAGTTGATTCTTGAATTGATGGCGGTGATAGGTTTTTCAGCTGTTGCGAATAACGATAAAGTGGGTGCTTTATTTATTTCTGATGGTGTTGAAAAATTCATCCCTCCCGCAAAAGGAAAGAAACATATACTATTTGCTCTTAGAGAATACATTGATTTTGAACCAAAAAGTAATGGTACAGATTTAAACGTTGGATTTCATTATTTCAGAAATTGCATGAAAAAAAGATCCGTATGTTTTGTCATTAGCGATTTTTTAGACGATGGAAATTTTGAAGAGGGATTGACTTTATTAAGAAGTTATCACGATGTAATTGCTTTGAAGGTATCTGATCCTGCGGAAAAAGAAATGATTGACCTTGGTTTGATTCAGTTTTTCAATGCGGAAAATGGCACTACTTCTTGGGTAAATACTTCTGATATTTCAACAAGAAATAAATTCAAAGAAAATGCTGAATTCCGTTCATTAAGAGCGAATTCTATTTTTAAAAAGTTAGGGATTAATTTCGAGCAAATTAGTACCACGGATGATTATATCCCAAAATTCATTCATCTTTTTCGTCGTCATAAATGAGAATAATAGGACTTTTTTTTACTTGTTTTTTCTCCGTGATGGTTTTTGCTCAACCAGCCGTTCAATTATTGCGCGATAAAATTAAAATTGGTGAACAAACAGAGTTAATTTATCAATTCAAAGGAGATGTTTTCAAGAAAGATTTGTTTCCGGTACATGAAAAAGTAATTAAGTGTGCTATAATCGGAAATAAAACAAAGAAATCTACAGATTTAGAAATCATCGGTTTATTTAATGATACACTTAAAAAGAATAAAAATGAAATTGTTTGGGAAGGATCTTATGTTATAACTTGTTGGGACAGTGGAACAGTAATCATTCCTTCAGTTGAATTTCAGATGGGGGACAAAAAAATAGCGTTTCTACCTGTAAGACTTCAAGTTACCTCGCCTAAGATTATTGAAGGTAAAGATGTTTACGATATTCGAACTTATTTTGCTTCTTTACCAACTAAGTTGAGTTCTTTTTTTCGTGAATACGGTTGGCTTATTTTATTCGCTGGTTTAGGATTGGTGATTTTTTATTTGTTAGTGAAACGTTCAAAAAAATTGAACCAGTCAATTAAAAAAGAAATTCCTTTTTCTTTAAAGCAATCTACTTTGAAGCAAATCGATGAGTTAACGAGTGAAAAACTTTGGGAACAAGAGAAACTTAAGGAGCATTACGTTCGACTTTCGTTTCTTTTAAGAGCTTATCTTGCCAAAAGGTACAGCCTTTCGTTGTTGGATAAAACTAGTTTTCAAATTTGTTCTTTGCTTTCAAAATGTGAGTTACATGTTTTTTTGCAGAAAGACATACAAAAAGTGTTGGATCAATCTGATTTAGTGAAGTTTGCTAAGAGTGAACCATTGGATATTGAAATTTTAAATATCAGTGTTTTAGCAAAAGAAATAGTCGAAAAAACAAGTCCTGCGAATGAATAGTATTTTAAGCATAGATTTTTTCGGATTCCGTTTCCTTTCTCCCTATTGGTTATGGTTATTATGGCTTGTGCCCGCTTTTGTGTGGTGGTTGTTTTATGTAGACGCTTCTAAAAAAGGAGAGGTTAAATTCTCTGGTACTGAGAGAGATCAAAAATCATTAGAGTTATTTTGGGTAAAATCAATAAGGAAAGCACTTTTTTTCTCAAGTGGAGTGATTTTAGTGCTGTTAATAATTGCAATTGCAAGACCTTATCGTTGGAAAAGTGAGGAAGTATTTAATCATCAGTACAAATACGGTATTGATATTGTACTTGCAATGGATATTTCCGCATCGATGCTAGCAAGAGACTTTGAACCGAATCGATTAGAGGTTTCTAAAAAGGTAGCGAAAGATTTTATTGATGGACGCTTTGGAGATCGAATAGGGTTGGTGGTTTATGAAGGAGAGGCCTTCACAGCTTGTCCTTCAACCTTGGATTATGAAGTTGTAAAAGAACAAATAGATAGACTTCAACCGGGAGAATTGGAGGGCGGGACAGCAATCGGAACAGGTTTAGGAACAGCGGTTACACGACTTAGAAATCCGTCAATAAAATCAAAAGTGATTATTTTATTGACAGATGGAAGTAATAATTCAGGAAATATTTCACCCGAAACTGCAGCAGAATTAGCGAAAGCGAAAAATATCCGTGTGTATACAATTGGTGTAGGATCCGTTGGTTTGGCCCCCACTCCAGTAATGACTCCTTTTGGAGTTCAATTTGAAAACATGCCCGTTGACATCGATGAAAATACACTAAAATCAATTGCAACAACTACAGGCGGTAGATATTTTAGGGCCAAAGATGAATACAGTTTAAGAAATATTTACAGTGAAATTAACCAACTTGAAAAAACAAAAATTAAATCAAAAAATTACGAGCCTGAACCTCCTTCACAACCTACATTTTTTATTTTGTTGGCCCTGCTTTTACTTATGACTATGCTTATTGTTCAACGTTTAATTTTGAAAACGCATGAGTAAAGAATATTTCAGCTATCCAATTCAAAAAATAGTTAGAAAAATCGTTCTGTTTGAACTATTTTTTTTGGTTTTATTAGCAGTGATTTCCGGTACTGTTTTTTTTCTTTTAGAGCAGAAAGAATTGGTCAGTACCTTAGTTTCAAATGAGACCAAGGAGTCGATAAAAAGTTCATTAAACGATTATCGAGGTGTTTCATTTCAGTTTTTACAGCCACATTATTTTTGGTTTTTGACGCTTATTTTGGTCAGCTTTGGAGTTGAAGTTTATTTAATGAAATGGAAAAACCGGAAAATTTCTAAATTGGGAGATATTTCGGTATTAGCTTCTTTTTTACCTAAAGTAAATCCTATCCAAGTGTTTTGGAAGTACTTTTGGTGGAGAAATAGTTTGTTTTTCATTGTAATCGCATTAACACAGCCAGTTTTTGGAACAAAAAAAGTGGCAACTTCACTCAAGAACACCGAATTAATTATTGCACTAGATATTTCTAATTCAATGAATGTTAAGGATTTAAGTCCTGATGACACCCGATTAACAATTGCTAAAAGAGCAGTTATTCAGTTGATAAATAACTTAAATGGAGAAAAAGTAGGTATTTGTATTTTTGCGGGAAATGCCTATGTTCAGTTACCATTAACAGCGGATTACAATGCTGTGAAAATGTATGTAAATGAAATTGAAACAGATATGGTTTCAGTTCAGGGTACAAATATTTCCGAAGCAATTACTACTTCAGTAGGAATGTTTTCTTTGTTAAAAAACACAAAAGCGATTGTTTTAGTAACAGATGGTGAGAGTCACGAAGGAAATAGTGAGACATCAATTGCATTATTGAAACAAAAGAGTGTTGTCTTATCCGTACTTGGGATTGGGTCTAAACAAGGAGGGTATATTCCACAAGATGTTACTAAACCAGAGTTTGGATATAAAGTTGACAGTATTGGAAATAAAATTGTTTCTAAAATGAATCCTAATTTAATTCGTGAGTTGGCTGTTAAAGCAAATGGTTTTGCGAGTGTAACAAAAAGTTGTTTTCCAAATTTAGAAAGTTTATTAGATCAAATTAATAGATTTCAGTCATCAGTAGTAGGAGAGCAAGAGATAGAAATTAAGCAAAATCATTATCAATTGTTTTGTGTTCTTGCATTTATTTCATTTTTGATATATTCTTTTTATGGAAGATTAACAAATCAACAAAAAAAATTGAAATGAGAAATTTATTGTTTTGTTTTTTTATAGTGAATTGTTCATTTTATGAATATGCACAAGATCTATCATCTGATTTAAAGGACGCAAGGGAATTTTTCCAGAAAAAATCATACGATGATGCATACAAAGTGTATTTAAAAATTGACAAGAAGTTTAAAGATAAAAATCCGTATTTCAACGAAATTGGTCAGGCAGCCTATAAAGCAAAAGATTATACAAAAGCTTCATCATATTTTTTAAAAGCAAAAAAAAGCAACAAAAGCAAACAGTCAAAGATAGATCTAAATTACAATTTGGGGAATTCGTATTACCAGCAGAAAGACTTTAAAAAAGCGATAGAATCATATAAAAATGTTTTAAGAAAAAAACCGAATGATGAGCAAACGCGATATAATTTGGCTTTGGCAATGAAGCAATTAAAAAAGAATCAGCAAAACCAGAAATCACAGCAACCACCATCTCCGCAAAAACCACCTGCTACACCTCCACAAAACAAAAAAGACGATTCCAATAAGTCAAACAATAATTCGAGTATTTCAGATCAGAAAACAGATCAAATGCTAGATGATTTGATGAAAAAAGAAATGGATACCAAAAAGAAAAAAACTAAAAATAAGCCTGCTTTAAACCACAGTCAAACCGGAAAAGATTGGTGATTGTATTAATCGCAATCATGTCTTTTTCGAGTGTTGCAAAGACAGGTTTTAACTTTAAAAAAAGTCGTATATGAAAAAAAAATTATCTTTTTTATTTATTTATTTGCCTCTTCTTTTAGTTGCTCAAAAACCATCCATTCAATTAACTGTTTCTGATAAATCTATTGAGATTGGTCAAGTTATTTCGTTTACAGCAAAATCAAATATAACTGGAGATATAGTGTTAGATCTTCCATCTGGGTTTATTCAAGGTGGAACGATGAATGGAATGGAACAAACGATGGATCAAAATGGAAATATGGTTGTTTCTGTCAATCTTACACAGGAAGGCGTGTTTCGTCAAGAGGGGAAATATCAAATTTATGCGTACATAAAAGATCGATCAAAAACACATCGGTCTAATTTGGTGAGTGTTACGGTTAAGAAAAAAGGAGAAATAAAAAAGAAAAGTTACGATCAAGAAGAAGGGGATATTACTAAATCTAATTTAAAGGAGCCCATTTTTGGAATTATAGAAAAATCTGCTTCAAAAGTATACGAAGGGGAGGCATTGGTGTTAAGGTCTAAAGTTTTTTCCAGGCTGAATATCAATATGATGCAAGGGTATAAGCCGTTTACTTTAAAAGGTCCCTCTGAGACATATGAATTAGATAAATCAACTAATATTTCGTTAGAAAGAGAAAATTATAAGGGTAATTCTTACCTTACTTTTTCGTGTGGAAAGCAACTCGTATTCATATCCAATCCTGGTAAATTTGTGATTAAGCCTTTCGCTATGTCATTGCAATTCAACAATGGAGGCTTTTTTGATCAAACGACACAAATTGAGTCCAATGCAACTATGATTGAGGTATTACCTTTGCCAAAAGGAGCGCCCAACGATTTTATTGGGGCTGTTGGTAAATTTGAAATGGAAAGTGGGCTTTCAAAGGCTTCTGCAGTTGTTGGTGATATCGTTTCATTAAAAGTGAAAATATCAGGTACGGGGAATTTACATGCAATTCAGAAACCTAAAATACGATTACCAAAAGGGCTTATTTTTTATGGGGATCCAGAAATTAAAGAAGAACTCGATTACGAAGAGGAAGGGGTAACGGGATATAAGTCTTTTGTTTATTTTTTGAAAGTGGTCGATGCTACTGCTTCAAATTTTAATTCGATCTCAATTTCTTATTTTCATCCCGATTCAAAAAAATACATAACAATTCAAAATAAGTTAAATCAATTAGCTATTACTGGCGGAGTAGTTGATACGGTAGAAGTCGCTGATAATTTACATTTGGAGCAAAAGCTACAGAAAGAAAATGTCGAGTTAGTAGTTCCGAAAAGTAAATCAACCAAAACTAAATCTTCTAAATTCTCTTTCTTACTTGTTTTTTTATTGATTGTGTTATTTTTCGCGATAGTTTTTATCTACTTCAAACGTAAAAGAAATCAAAGTTCAGTAATGGAGAATACCTTGATTACGGATGAAATAGTTGAAAATTATAATGTCTTAACAGTTAACAAGTTTGTAGACATCTGGAAGGATTTTGATGATTTTGTTAATCAAGGAAATCAAAATGAAGCATTATCCTCCTTACATAAAATTATTTTACAGCAGCTTCAAACGATACATGGAGAGATTTTCACCGCTAAGGAAGAATTGAAAGATCGATTATTAAAAGATGGAAAACCCGAATCTTCAATTTCGGAACTAATTTACATTATTAGTTGTTGTGAATCATCTCGTTACGGGATGTTACTTGATGAGGTTGATTGTGGATTGTTTAAATCTCAGGTTTTGAGCGCAATCTTCAATTAATTTTGAGATTTTTATTTTTCTAGCAACTATTTTTATTTACAATCGTTATTATTACTAGTTAACAGTAATTTTTGATGAAATTTATCCTTTTCTCTTTTATTCTTTTTTTATACCCTTTTTTTTCTTCAGCACATTTAGAGCTGTTTAGTATGTCTGATGCTAATTATTTTTCAAATGATACGTGGACAGGAAGTTATGGTTTTGATGTTACAATAACTAAATCAAAGAAATTATTTATAAAAGAAATTGGCATTGATTTTTTTAGTGTCGGAGACGATAACAAAGCTGAGCTAGAACTAGTAATTTTTGATAAAGAATCATCATCTGAGATTTATAAAAAATCAAAGTTTTTTCTCGGTATTGATAATCAGCCTGCTTTTTTTGAAGTTGACTTGTTTTTAGAGGAGGGTAAAAACTATTCTTTTGTTATTCGGAATACGCAATTACCTGAAAATAAAGATAATTTGATTACTCTTTTTAAAGTAAATGAACTAAATAATCCTTCGAATGCGTTATTTTTTACTTCTGATAACATTTATCATTCAAATTCTAATAAATTGCTTTTTGCATCTTCGGATAAAAGCGACTATTTCCCATTTATTCATGTGGGAGCTTCTAAACAATCCGGCATTAGTCTGATTGAAAATCAAGAAGATTTTGTCTTTCAAAAGAGGATTCCGGGTAAAGTATGTCTGTCATTGAAGGCGATTGATAATCCGATATTTATTGATAGTGTTGGTTTAAGAAATGTTTTTGCGTTTTCGCAATCTAAACTTTTTATGTCCATCAAAAATGATAGTTCAAATAGTTCTTTATTTGTAATTGATACGATTTTTAAAGAAGATTATTCAGATGATTTATTTTTTAAATTTAAGTTTAAATTAAGCAATAATTACTCGCACACTTTTTGTTATGGATTTAGTTCTAACAAAGCTGATTCTATGCCAGCTTATTTTAAGCCTTTATCAATTCCTTTTACTGATAATTTAAAAAAGGTGGTTGCTTCAAATTTATTTTCTATAAATCAAAATGGTTATATTAATTATTCAGATTCTATTTCATTCCCTTTACTGCTTAATTTTACTGAGTTTGGTACTCTAAATTTTAATCAAAAAGACATTCATTTAACTTATAATTCTTTTGAAGAGGAGCTTATTTTTAATTCTTCTGTTGCCCTTGATGACTTATTGTTAGTTGATTTATTGGGCAATTCTTACCCTTTGTTAAATTTTTATCAAGAAGGAAACAACTTTTTGTATTATTTTCGTCCTTATATTAAAGGAATACTTCTTGTAAGATCAAGGTATTTCACTAGAAAGATTTTATTACATTAATAAATATAATTCAATTTTATGAAAAAATTAATCTTTATTTTATTTAGTTTTCACATGTTTGTCGCAAGCTACAATCTTTGTTTGGCTTGTGATAGATCAAGCCTTGAAGTTGTCTCATTGGTTGCAAACTCTGATGGAACGTATACATATAATTTTTTTATATGTGTCGAAACTAAAGCCGAT
>CAMCQL010000032.1 GCA_945877005.1 Chryseobacterium gleum | reverse complement strand
AAGGATTTATTAATCAATAGTCAATTCTTAAGATACGAATGGTCGGAAAGTATCCCGACCATTTTTTATATAAATAGACTATTAAATACCTCATTAATCATATTGATTATAAGTTAAAAGTATTTTTAAACACGATATTTTTACGATATAAAATCTAGTTTTGGTAGTTAAAATTCAAAAATATCTTGTAATTGATTAAAAGTTAATTAATGTTTGTTTTCTATTAGAATTAACATGTTATCAATCGCTTCTTTTGAATTACCTATAACAATATGATCATCAATTACTAAAACAGGTCTTTTTAAAAAAGTATATTCCTCTAAAATCAATCGTTTAAAATCAAGCTCCATTAAATTTTGGTTGTTTAATCCGAGTGAGCGATACTTAATGGCTTTCTTTGAAAAAAGAGACTCAAAACTACCAGACAAATCTTTCATACAATCTAATTCGTCTTCTAAAATAGAGCGAAATTTGATGTCAATTAATTCAATCTGTTCTGGAAGCTGTAACGTTTTCATTATTTTTTTACATGTATCGCAGGTTGATAAATAAAAGAATTTTTTCATTGTTCAAGAATATATGTTTGAAGAGTAAAAGTACATCTTATCACTGAAATTTAAAATGAATAAAATAAGACCGTTTCAAAACCCTTAACTCATCGTTGAATCAAAAATTTAACATCCTCATTTACAATGGTAATTCCGATTGTTATCGAAACCGGTATTGAATTTTTAATCCGCCTCGATTTATAACTTTTGAAACGGTCTTAAAATATGGAAAACAACACTCATCTCTATGGAGAATCAATATAATTGAAGTACGAACAACAAAACCGAACTTTATTTGTTTAATCACTACATAAATAATAACTTTGTAGATTCAAAAAACGTCTATGGCAAACTATAAAGCAGGCACCTACTTAGAGCAAATTGAGTTACCTTCTGATTTAAGAGATAAATTTAAGTTAAACGATTTACCAAATGTTTCAAACGACTTGAGACAATACATCATTGACGTAATCTCTGAAATTGGAAATAGTCACTTTGGCGCAAGTTTAGGTGTGGTTGAGCTGACTGTTGCCCTCCATTACGTTTTTAATACACCTTATGATCAACTTGTTTGGGACGTCGGTCACCAAGCTTACGGTCATAAAATTTTAACAGGCAGAAGATCTGTCTTTCATACAAACCGTTTGAAAGGTGGAATTTCAGGATTTCCTAAAAGAAGTGAAAGTGAATACGATACATTTGGTGTAGGTCATTCTTCTACTTCAATATCAGCTGCCCTTGGTATGGCTGCAGCAAATAGATACAAAGGAGAGAAAAAAAGACAACATATTGCTGTGATAGGCGATGGCGCGATGACTGCAGGCTTAGCATTTGAAGGTATGAATCATGCTGGATTTGAAAAAGACGCAAATCTACTCGTTATACTTAATGACAATTGTATGTCAATTGACCCAAATGTTGGCGCTTTAAAAGAATACTTAACAGACATTACAACATCTCACACTTATAACAAAGTGAAAGATGAAGTATGGAAAATGTTAGGCAAAATATCAAAATTTGGTCCAGATGCTCAAACAGTTGTTTCGAAAATTTCGCATTCACTTAAAAGTACATTACTCAATCAAAGTAACCTTTTTGAATCACTAAAATTCAGATATTTTGGTCCAGTTGACGGACACGATGTTGTTGGATTAGCAAAAGTACTTGAGGATCTTAAACACATCCCTGGTCCTAAAATATTACATTGTATTACTGTTAAAGGTAAAGGCTATAAGTATTCAGAAGAAGGTGACCCAACAAAATGGCATGCACCAGGTGTTTTCAATAAAGACACTGGAGAAATAATTAAAGTGGTGCCTAAATCACCAGAACCACCTAAATTTCAAGATGTTTTTGGACATACCATTGTGGAATTAGCTGAAAAGAATGATAAAATAATGGGTGTAACCCCTGCAATGCCTTCAGGTTGTTCGTTGAATATAATGATGGCAGCCATGCCTAATAGAGCGTTCGATGTTGGAATTGCAGAACAACATGCAGTAACCTTCTCGGCAGGTTTGGCTACTCAAGGACTCGTTCCATTTTGCAATATCTATTCCTCGTTTATGCAACGTGCGTATGATCAAGTATTACACGATGTTGCGCTACAAAATTTAAACGTTGTTTTTTGTTTAGATCGTGGAGGATTCGTTGGGGCAGATGGGGCAACACACCACGGTGCTTACGACATTGCCTATATGAGAATGATTCCAAATATGATTGTTTCTGCTCCTATGAACGAGGAAGAATTGAGAAACTTGATGTATACCGCTCAAATGGAAAACAGAGGGCCTTTTTCAATTCGCTACCCTAGGGGAAATGGTTCCATGTTAGAATGGAAGACACCATTAAAAGAAATCAAAATTGGTACAGGAAGAAAATTAAAGGATGGGAGTGATATTGCAATACTAACTATTGGTACAACAGGTGTTTTCGCTCAATCCGCTGTCAATGAACTAAAAAATAATGGTGTTTCTGCTGCTCATTATGATATGAGATTTGTAAAGCCTCTTGATGAGATATTGTTACATGAAGTTTTCAGTAAATTTGAATGCATTATTACCATCGAAGATGGATGCATTATGGGGGGAATGGGAAGCGCTATCTTAGAATTTATGGCTGATAACAATTATTCCTCCAAAGTAGTGCGACTAGGTATTCCAGATACTTACATACATCATGGTACTCAAAAAGAATTGTACGAAGAAGCTGGCTTTGATACGAAAGCAATTGTTAAAAAAGCATTGGAATTGACGAAATCAAAACAACTTAAAACAATAAATGAAACAAAAGTTAGCTAATTAAAAGCTTCCATTGCGTTAAATTCAATTCTAATTGCTAAATCTAAAAATTCAGTTGGACTAATTAAATTTGTAAAGACTTATAATCAGTGCAAAACAAAATTATAAGCCCCTTGCAAAACCCCTAACTCATCGTTGAATCAAAATTTAACATCCCTCGATTTATAACTTTTGCAACGGTCTTACTATCTGTAAAAAGGAGCGATCATCCAATAGACTATAACGCCTGTAACAGCTACATAAAACCACAAAGGCCATGCAATTTTTGTGTATTTTTTGTGTTTTACAAAATCTCCTTGCCATGCAAATAAATAAGTAAATAATACCAAAGGAACCACAGCTATACTCAAAATTATATGAGAAATTAATATAAAATAATAAGCCCCTTTATACGAACCACCATAAGTTGTAGGGTCACTCGTCATATGGTATGCAACATAGCACGCAAGAAATAAAAGAGACAATATTAAACAGACTTTAATGATTCCCTCATGAAGTTTAATTTTACCCTTTTTAATAGCAATTAAAGCTAGTATCAATAAAATACCTGTCACACCATTAATGGAAGCATAAACTGGCGGTAAAATAGATAAATCGACTCCTTCTATTTTTACTTTGAATAAAACTGCTACAACTAAAGGGATAGCAATTGAAGCACCTATAATTAAGCGCTTAAAATTTTCAGTTTTTTTCGGCGTGTTCGACATAGTATTCATATTTTAATAATTTTCTTAAATCTTTTTCTAATTGATTCACTTGGCTTGTTTCTGTTCCTACATAAACACCACGAACATATCCGCTTTTGTCCACCAGTACAAAGGCTGGAGAATGGGCATAGCCACCTTCAGAAGCGATGTCTTTATTTGCAAATACTTGAAAATAATCAACACCAAGCGCATGAGTCTTTGCTTCATTACCAGTTAAAAACACCCAATTGGAAGATGTAATTCCATACAATTTCATGTATTTACTTAAACGGTAAGGTTGATCGTATTTAGGATTGATTGAGAAAGAAATAAACTGTACTTCTGAAGAAATATCTTTTGTTTTTAACGATAAACGCTTCATTTGATTGGTCATCTTAGGGCAAATAGTAGGACAAGAAGTAAAGAAGAAATCAGCTATCCAAACCTTTCCAAGGAGATTGTTAGATGTTATTTTAATAGAATCTTGATTTAAAAAACTAAAAAAAGGAATTTTAGGATAAACAGTGTCCGCAACCTCTACTCCATCCACTGTATCATACATCACATCGTAATTACCAATGTAAGGTAAAACGTGCAACTTAGTTTTGTTATTGCACGAATAAAAAAGTAGAAAAGTAAAAAATAACGAAAAAAAATTAAATCGTTGCTTCATCACTTATGCTTAAATGCTTCTTTATCGTATTGTTTGTCTAATAAAGCAATATGTTCCTTCATTTTACGAATCATCCCTTCAGAATTGCCTTTTAAAACCATTCGAAGATGATTTCTTTTATCAACCAATAACATCAACTCCTGAAAAGCTTCCCCTCCAAAATATTGATTACCTTTCATTAATAAATTTTCTCCATTACGAGAAATATTGTATAATGACTTCGCATCACCGTTGGCTAAAATCCAAACGGAAGAATCGTACTTCTCCACTTGATCTTTCAGCATAAATTCAACATCATTTAGATTCGAATATGGATTTCCTTTACTATCAGTCACAAAAGAAACCAGTTTTACATGGCCTAATTTCTTTTTATTTTTTCTTAAATGTTGATAAATCAACTGGTCTAAATGCCAAAAAGAAACCGCACATTTATTCGGGCAAGTAACTTGAAGCGTCGTAAATAAAACTACTTTATTTTTGAACGTAGCTTGATTCATCTGAGCACCGTCCGCATTAACAAAATTGTAATTTGATACTTTACCCATATCGTCTAATTCAACGAATTTGTGTTCACATCCGCGAGAAGAAATAAATATCAAAAAAGAAGCCGGACCGAATAAAAGAATTAAAACAATTATTCCTTTTAATCGTCCGGCAGAACCGTTAATTTTTGTCATATCGACTTATTAGAATCCGTAAACTTTCAAAGCTGTGTCTACCGCTATACCTTCAGTTAGAGCAATAAATATTAAATAAATTACAAATACAATGTAAGGAAGAAGAATTACGTATTTTAATGATTTTTTTTCATCCCCTAAATGCATGAAAACTAACACAATATACCCTGCTTTCACTAATGTCATGACAATAAAAGACCATTTAACAAGTGGCCAAATTGTTGTACCTTGTTTAATAAATGCACCTAAAAAAACTTCAACAACTGTAATAAGAGTCAATAAGGCAGTAACAACCAATATCTTTTTTCTTATTTTAACTCCTGTTGCTTCATCGTGATGAGTATCTAATGAATACTCGTATATATCATCTCTTTCCATACTAAAAATATATTTCTGATTAAACTAAATAGAAGAATGTGAAAACAAACACCCAAACTAAATCGACAAAATGCCAGTACAATCCAGTTTTCTCAACCATTTCGTAATGTCCTCTTTTGTGATAAAGACCTCTTAAAACTCCTAAAAAGATAATAAAGTTAATTACTACACCAGAAAAAACGTGGAATCCATGAAATCCTGTAATGAAGAAAAAGAATTGAGCGTATTGTGATGGACCATATTCATTTACAGACAAGTTCGCTCCATAAATAACTCTATTTGGCGTACCACTGTTAATTATTTCTTCATATACCTTACTTGCTTTAGCTCCTTCAATCTTAGTGCCAACTTTAGAAAATTGTTTTCCTGGTTCTTTAATCACCAACACCATATGCTCGTCTTTTGCTCTGTTAACTTTAGCAACTGAACCATCGTGTAAAGTAATTTTACCTGCTTCTAAATGACCATTCTCAATAGCATGGTGAAATTGGTGTAATAAATCATCTGTAACTACTTCCCCTTTTTTGTGGTGTTTACCAGCTTCTAAGACAGTAAAATTTTTCAATTCACCGAAATGTCCGTGAACAACTGCTTTAGACCCATCGACCAATTCAACTTTTCCAAATTCAGATCCATGAATAAAATGGTACCATTCCCAAGCTTGAGAACCAACAAAGAAAAGTCCACCGATGATTGTAGCCAACATCCATTTAACAACTCCTTTCTTATCCATTCTGTGTCCAGCTTCAACTGCTAACACCATTGTAACAGAAGACACGATAAGGATAAAAGTCATCAATGCAACGTAAAGCAAAGGATAACCATGTCCTAAAAATGGTAATGAGTTAAATGTTTCCTCACCGATTGGCCAAGAAACTTGACTATCGTGACGAGTAAAACCGTAAGAAATTAACAGTCCACCAAAAGTTAATGCATCAGATATAAGGAAAAACCACATCATAAGTTTTCCATAACTTGTACTGAAAGGTGAAATTTTACCTCCCCAAAGGGTTTTTGAATCAATTTGTATTTCCGCGTGACCTGCCATGCTTATATTTTTTTTGCAAGTTTATGAATAAAAATTAAAATTCAGTGAAACTTTATTAAAATTTGATGTTTTAATTCCTAATATTTAATGAATATAAATTAAAAACAATAATAAATAGATCCAAAGTGCCCCTAAAAAATGCCAGAATATTGCGCCTAAACGCATACTTAAAATTCTTTTTTCATCCAATTCAGTTTTAAAAGAAAGCAAAACCATTTTTAATAAATAAAAAGATGCAGCTAGTATATGTAAAAGGTGTAATACAGTAATGATATATAAATAAGATGTTGCTGTGTCTCTTGATTGATTCGCTTTTAATTGCAATGGAGCAGATAATTTACGATTATTGTACATTAAATCTCTGTTTTTGTAAGCCAACTCTTTTCCTTTGTAAAAAACATGAAAATCTTTTCCTAACCTTCCTTTATGAAAAAAGTCACCTCTATGGTCTCTGATATTCCAAGATAAAAACTGAAGACGTCTCATGTCTGTGTATTGTAATATTTTAGTTCCAGTCACAAGCTGACCTCCTTCAACTTTAACCGGTTCGTTTTGGTAATACAATTCAAAATTAGGAGCTAATTGATGGATGTTGTAACCCTTGCTATCAGCAGTTTTTTCAAACGGCTTTACAAAGTTTTGAAGTAAAGCATAATCTTGCTCCGACATTTCTTTTCCATCACAAAGAAATTCATTCCCATTTACTTGAATGAATTTGCCTTTGTATTTCACCTCAAAATAATCTCCATATCTTCCATCCACAACAAAAATAGAACTTCTAAAATGAGCTCCTTCTTCTACTAATTGTCCGTAACCTTTCCATTGAAAGAACGAAAATCCCAATCCAAAAAGAAACGTTAAAACCATCCATAATTTAACGGTTTTAGCATTTTTATTTTTGGCAGCCTTAATAGCTAATACATAAAACAAACTACTAAAAATTATCGTAATCGTACTGATCCAAAAAGCTTTTGGTAAAGGGTACTTTACCCAAAAAGTATCCCCCATCGATACAATGTATGCAGAAGTGAAACCTGCAAAAATCATCACAATACTAAATATTGCGATGTAAACCAGGTTTTTTTTCAATTTTTCACGTTGTTCTGTGCTCAATTCGTTAGTGTAATCTTGTCCCATAACCGTTAATTATTAAATTTTATCAAAAACATATAAAAATTGTACTACTGGTAAATAAACAAACGAAGCGAACATAAGTTTTTTCGCATCCGCATCTTCACACGATAAAAACAACTTAAAGGCGTACCAAAAAAACCACGCACCGGCAATTGAACCAACGATAAGTGATGTAGTACCTGTCCAACCTAGTACCCATGGTAACAATGTAAAAGGAATTAAAAATAATGCATACAACGCAATTTGATAAGCCGAATCTTTAGAACGGCCAAACTTTGAGGGCAACAAAGAGAATCCACCTGCCTTATAATCGTCAAAACAGACCCAAGCTATCGCCCAAAAATGAGGGAACTGCCAAACAAATTGAATGAAAAATAACACACCAGGCTTCAAACCAAAATCATTTAACTCAGCAATTGCTCCTAACATTGGGGGAATTGCACCTGGAAAAGCACCAATAAATACAGCCCATGGTGAAACTCTTTTCATTGGAGTATATATAAAAACATACATGATGAATGCTGAAAAACTGAGTAGCGCACACAAAAAATTAATCTTGAACAACAAAAACGTACCTACCAGCAAACATGAAATAACTACAAAATAAGCTTCCCGAATAGAAATATGTCCTGTTGGCAGTGGGCGGTTGGCGGTTCTTTTCATTAAAGGATCAATTTCTCGCTCCCATATTTGATTCGCTCCATTCGATGCCGCTGTTACTAGCGCTCCTCCCGTCATTAAATAAAAAATTATCATTCCGTCATGTCCTCCTACAAAAAGATACCCCGAAAGTGCTGAAATAACGACCAATGCAGACAATCGGAATTTCGTAAACAAAACATACGCTTTAATTTTCACTGCAATGCTTAATTTTTCAGATAAAATTGTAGTCACAAAATAAGATTTTAATGCAAATGTATTAATTATAAATAGTAATTAGAATGATTCCCCTTATAAAATTCGAAGTGTAAATTCAATGCACTATCTCCCTCAATGTTTGAAAAATTTAGTAGTTTTAAAAATAAACCAACCTGTTGAAATGCATAAGTTCAAAAAATAATGCAAAAAAAAATTAGATAAAGTTTGTATTTTAAATATAATTATCTATCTTAGTGATATATTAATAATAAAACCAACTGCCTATACAATAACATTACTCAATATTAATAATCAGGTTCCACCTAAATTTTTGAGTTATGTATCAGTTAGTTGATGACTCCTTACTAGTGAGTCAGTATATCGCAGGAAACAAGAGATCTCTTGATCAGTTATTAAACAAGTACAGCAAACAAATTTACCGAGAAATTAAATTTAAAGTAAAATTGGTAGAGCTTTCTGAGGATATATTCCAAGAAACTTGTATTAAAATTATAAAATCTATTCAACTAGGTAAATACAAAGAAGAGGGTAAATTTTTACCTTGGGCGCTTAGAATAGCAAACAATTTAATCATGGACCACTTTAGAAAACTAAAGAACATTGTAATGATTTCAGACTCTTCTTATAAAAATGAGGACTTCTCGATCTTTACCCATTTAGTAAATGACGAAATGAATTGGGTGGATGCACGTATACAAGATGAAGTATATCAACAAATCATTGACTTACTTCCATATCTACCTGAAGAGCAAAGAGAAGTAATTCATCTTAGAATTTTTGAAGATTTATCTTTCAAAGAAATCGCTGAGCAAAAATCAATTAATATTAATACAGCATTAGGAAGAATGCGTTACGCACTTTCAAACATTCGAAAAATGATTTATGAAAACAAGTTGCAAATTGCCTAATATTTATTCAAAAACAGCGACATAGGGCGTCTCAATTCTGCTGAATGTGACGCTCTTTTTTTTCCTGATAAATGTCTTCAATCGTTACAAAAATTCCTGTTTCTTCGACATTTCCAAAATCTGGATTCACAGCAGTACCAAATGTCTTCATTGAAGGAGACAAATTCATATATATATTTACCAAAGGTGGAATATTTTCTCCTTTCGATCTAACAAAGGAATTTAACACTTTAAATCCATCTTTAAAAGGCAGTTCTCGTAATTGCTCATCAATGAATTCAACATCATACTTTTGAATTAAGGGATGAAAAGGTTGCATTAAATTTTCATTATCAGGAAAATAATGATGCATAAAATGCAATAAGAAATCGCGTGCTTCTTGATTAAATGTTGGGTACATAGTGACTTTTCCAAAAAAATACTTCATTGTTGGATTTTGAATCACCAATGCTCCTAAACCATCCCAGATGTTATCCAATGCGAACAATCCTTTTCTTGGATTCACTGTAGGTTGAAAATTAGGCTGAACCCAACTTCTTCCCAATTCAATTGTATAAGGCAAATAGTTACTGATAAACTCTTCTGAAAAATCGAAATAATGTTTGGTAGATAAATGGATTCCATTTGTATCCATCGCGTTATTACATAAGATGTATCTGTATCCGCCAACAATTTCTTCGTCTTCTGGTGACCATACAATTAACTGTTGGTAACAAGGATCGTTTAAATCATATTCATCCAAATCTAATGGCGCTCCTGTACCTCCACCAGATTGTCGAAATGTGATTTCGCGTAAACGACCAATTTCTCTCAAGCAATTTGGAGCATTATGAACGTTTACACAATAAATTTCATTGCCTCCTTTTCGAGTGGTGCGTAAAAATCTTTCAGGTGTCAACTCATTTTTAATGAGTGATTTATCAACTTCAGGAATTAGCGCTTGATATTGCATAATTAATTTTTTGAAAATGTATAAATTTTACTTCTAATTGATTGTGCCCATTTATAATGTGATAATTCTTTTGTGAATTCATTCGGATACATCGGTTTGCCAATTGTAATATGCATTGAAACATCTTTTTGACGAAATAATTCGTCCACTAAGAAAAACATTTCAATATTTGCCTTAATGCCAAAGAATGTGCGTAATTTATGAATTCTGTAAAAAAAATTAGATAATTGGCCTTGAATATAGATTGGAACAATGGGTTGATCATGTTTTAGGGAAAGTGAGACAAACGTTTTTTTCCATTCTAAATCTTGTACCTTTCCATCTATCATTCTACTAACTAAACCTGCAGGGAAAATACAAACTGCATTTCCTTGCGAAAAGATTTCGTCTATTTTTTGATGCGTATCATTTGAATTTTTTCCATGTTTATTTACTCCGACAAACATCCCCTTCATGCTCGTTAAATGAAGTAAAATGTCGTTTACAATAAATTTAAGATCGGTACGAGAAGTTTTAAGTGCTGTTACCAAAGCCATTGCGTCCATTCCTCCCAAAGGATGATTCATCGCTAAAGTAACTCCACCATCAGAAGGTATATTTTCTACTCCTTCGACATTTATTTTAATGTTAAAATAGTTGATGACTGCTTCACAAAACTCTTGATTGTGTTTTTCTCGATTTTCGAATATAAATTTATTTACATCCTCTTCGTGCAACACTTTTTTTAAATAATTCATTAAAAAACCTGGAATCCAATTAACTAATTTTGGATTTTTAGATTGAATGATATTTTTAATATCAATGAATTTTTCATTTTCCTCCATAACACTTCAAAAGTAATGAAATACAAATTGAAAAAATAAACTTAAATGGTTATAGCTTAAAAAATCATTGTCATAATTGACCATCAGAATGATAAACACCTTCCTTATAGATTTTTACTTTCAATAAAATACCATCTTCATCGTAGACATACATTTTCCCATTATAAAGTCGTCCATCTTTAAATTCACCATCTTGGAACAATTCTTCGTTCGAATTATAAACTTTATTATAGCTATTCGGATTAAATTTACCATCCTTGATTTTAGGAGCAATAACGCGAGTAGTTGTTTCTTTTGGTAAAATGTCCTTAATTTTAATTGGCGGTGATACCATTTCTTTAACCTCACTTTTACCTAACGAACCGTCAAATTTAAACTCAAGTAATTCTTTCGTATCTCCATTCTCATAATACCGAACTGCTTTTCCAATTGGTTCTCCATTCCGAGCAGTGTATTCAAATTCAATCTGACCGTTGGAATAATAATAGGTTACCTTACCCTCTTCTTTACCCGTAGAATTATAGTTCGCCATATATTCTAATTGACCATTTAAATGGTATCTTTTAAGCGTATCTTTATATTGATCTCTCTCAAATGTTCCGACTTCTTTTACCTTCCCATTTTCATGGTACTTAATAAAATCACCTTTAGGCCTATTAAAAATGTACTCTCCTTTTAACTTCGGGGTTTTTCCATCATAATGATATTTGACCCAAAAACCTTCTTTTCTATCGTTTTTATATTCCCCTTCTTCAACTTTTCCTTTTTGAGGATAACCAGCATTAGGACGGTCTTTTCCAAAATACACCCATTTACCTTGTTTTTTACCTGACTCGTCCTTTTTATTAACTTTTTGTCCATAGCTATATTCGTTTGTCGTTCCAAAAACAACAAAAAATACAATGAATACTATTTTCAAAAATTTAATCAATTTACTTCAATTTTGAAGGATCTACATTTTCAAGCATCACCTTCACCATTTTACGGAGATCATATGCTTCTTTCCAACCCCAATCTTCTTTGGCTGCAGTATCGTCAATAGATTTCGGCCAACTATCTGCAATCGCTTGTCTAAAATCAGGTTGATAATTCATTTTAAAATCAGGTAACTCCTCAGTAATCGCATTTGCTAAATCTGAAGGGGTAAAACTTATTCCGGCTAAATTGTAACTCGATCTAATTTTAACATCCTCTTTTGGTGCTTCCATCAATTCAATCGTTGCTCTGATTGCATCTTCCATATACATCATTGGTAATGCAGTGTCTTCCTTTAAAAAAGAGGTATATGAGCAAGAATCTTTTGCATGATAAAATATGTCAACGGCATAATCAGTAGTGCCACCACCAGGTAAACTTGTATAAGAAACTAAACCTGGATAACGAATGGAACGAACGTCGACACCAAATTTGTTGAAATAATACTCACACCATCTTTCACCCGCTAACTTTGAGATACCATACACAGTTGTTGGCTCCATCACAGTGTATTGTGGTGTAAAATCTCTTGGAGTTGTAGGTCCAAAAACCGCTATTGAACTAGGCCAAAATACTTTTTTTACATACCCTTCCTTTGCGAGTTCTAAAATGGTGAATAATCCCTCCATGTTCAACTTCCACGCAAAATCAGGATTTTTTTCTGCAGTTGCAGAAAGTAAAGCTGCTAATAAAT
The DNA here is from genome assembly GCA_945877005.1 of Chryseobacterium gleum. Taxonomy (GTDB): domain Bacteria; phylum Bacteroidota; class Bacteroidia; order Flavobacteriales_D; family Crocinitomicaceae; genus CANHVK01. The sequence continues at coordinate 279 of CAMCQL010000032.1, read as the reverse complement.
AAATATCATCTGGACGATTTTCTATCACCCAATTTCGTACTTGCTCTCTGTTTAAAGCATCTAAATGAACATACTCACCCCCTTTTAAAATTTCAGGACAAGATTCTTTTACATCAGCCGCAATCACATTTTCTGTACCAAAACGATTACGTAAAGTAATGACCAACTCAGAACCAATTTGTCCACCAGCACCAATTACTAATATTTTCTTCATTTAAATATACTTTAAGATTACAAATTTAAATTAAACATTGATTAAACAAAAATTTACTCAAAGCG
>CAMCQL010000031.1 GCA_945877005.1 Chryseobacterium gleum | reverse complement strand
TTTCCATTAAACTTCAAACGAATACCTCCATCTTCTGTGAATGTATTTTTAAAATCTTTAGTAGTTAGCTTGTTCTGACTTGCTAATAATGCAAGTTCCCAAGGATTTAATAATACTTGATTTCCATGACAGCAAGAACCTTCTCGAGTGCATGTCAATGGCAGGACTTCTGTGGTAGTTATTTTTCGTCTTTGATTTAACATGTTTTTATCTTTTCAATGAGAACTTGCAAATGTTTTTAATCACTTTTTTACTGTGAATAGAATTTATTCGGGGCTTCAAAATTATAAAGTTCTTCAAATATATTTTATAATTACTTTGTATTTAGCATATTTCAAAAATCTTACTGATTTCGATTAAAAAGAACTAATTTTACAATTCAAATTTTCAATACAATGATCACTTCAAAAGTAAAGTATTTAGGGGATTTAAGAACTTCGGCGACACATGTAGCTTCTGGATCAACAATTATTACTGATGCACCTAAAGATAATCATGGTAAAGGCGAAGCTTTTTCACCTACTGATCTGGTGGCTACTTCTTACGCTTCTTGTATGCTTACGATTATTGGTATTTATTGCAATACACATGGGTTAGATTTTGTAAACGGTTCTTCTGAAATCACCAAAATTATGTCTGTGGATGCCCCAAGAAGAATAGAAAAATTGATTATATCCATTGATATTTCAAACAATGGATGGGATGAAAATCAAAAGAAGCATGTTATTGCAGCGGGTAGGGCATGTCCAGTTGCTAAAACATTAGGAGATAATGTGGAGATTGAATTAACAATAAATGCATAAATAGCTACAAATTAAATGGAAAAAAGATTCGATAAACCTTTTCAGAAAAGGGAAGATAAATATACTCCTAGAGAAAAGGAAAATGACGATATTATTTTCGGTGTTAGAGCGGTAATTGAGGCAATCAATTCTGGTCGGGAGATAAATAAGTTGATGATTCAAAAAGGAATGCAAAAGGAATTATTTTTTGAATTAAAAGAAGCAACTGCAAATAAAAATTATTTCATACAATTTGTTCCAATTGAACGATTGGATCGAGTTACAACGGGGAACCATCAAGGTGTAATTGCATATCTTTCTCCAATGGAATATGCCAATTTTGAGGAATTGGTAGATAAAGCTGTCGAAACAGAAGAAAAAGCATGTTTCTTATTTTTAGACCGTTTGACAGATGTTAGAAATTTTGGCGCGATTGCTAGAACTGCTGAATGTGAAGGGGTTACTGCGATTGTTATTCCTGGGAAAGGTTCAGTTCAAGTGACACCAGATGCAATAAAAACCAGTGCAGGAGCCTTGAATCGAATTCCTGTATGTAAAGTTGGAAACTTAAAAGACAGTTTATTTTACCTTCAACAAAGTGGGTTTAGAATAGTTGCATGTACAGAGAAAACAGCTGTTCCATTGTATGAGGTTAATTTAAGAGGTCAAATTGGTATTGTTATGGGATCCGAAGAAGACGGGGTCAGTTCAGACATTCTTAAAATGGCCGATATTAAGGCGAAAATCCCTATGAAAGGTCAAATCGCATCGTTGAATGTTGGTGTAGCTACTGGTATGATTTTATATGAAAGACTTCGTCAAGAGTTGTACTAAACATAACTATTTTTTGGATTTAGTTATAAGTAGTTAACAGATAGGGTAATTCAGAAATGTTTTTAATCTTCTGTTGATTTTTTGAATTCTTGTATTTTTCATTAGGGTCAAATAGAATTGCCTGCATTCCACTTTGTACTGCACCAACAATATCGACCAATAAATCGTCGCCAATCATTATGCTTTCATTTGCATTCGCATTTGCTTTATTGAGTGCAAATTTAAATATGTCTATGTGGGGTTTGTTTTTACCAACCATTTCAGAGCATACGATGGATGTAAAGTACTCTATGATATTGGAGTTTTTTAGTTTTTTAAATTGTGCTTCTTGAAATCCATTAGTGATGATGTGGAGTTGGTAGTTGTTCTTCAACTCTTCTAATGTTATTTTTGTATTTGGAAATAATTGTGTTTCTTTTGTCGAATGATCTACATAAAAGATGTTTAAATTTTGAATTAATTCATCGTCAAAACAATTGACTTTTGCTAAAGTTTTCCGGAATCTTTCTACCCTTAAGTCATCTTTAGTTATTTTACCTTTTCCATATTTTTTCCAAAGATCATTATTTATCGTACTATATGTCGTTTGGAATTGAATAAAATGAGTGAAGTAAATTGAAAGATTGAAATGATTGTAACATTTGTTTAAAGCTATTTTAGAATTTGTCTCGAAATCCCATAGGGTTCGGTCTAAATCAAAAAACAGATGTTTAATCATTAATTCCTAAAATAATTCAGCAATACCATAAGCTATTCCTGTTGTAATCAGCCCATTGATTAATATTGAAAACAATAACAATGGATAAGTAAACCGCTGTTTACCGAAAAATTTAGCAACAATAATTGTTCCTACTGGAATCGAAAGTAAAAGTGGTCCAATAAATGTAATTCCGATAACCCCAAGAGATTTTTTTAATCGAATAATTTTTTTATTTGTTGGGGTAAATTTTTTCTTGAGTTTTATTTCTTTTCCTGATGCTTGTGCTTTTTGAATTAATTTTATTTTGTTTTCCAAGCTTTTTTTCAAAAAGTATTCTGCTAAGAAGTAAAAAATAGTACAACTCAGTAATGCACCAAATGTACAAGATAAGTAGGTTTCAAAATAACTTAAACCTGCTGCAGGGCCTCCAAAAGGTGTAAATAAAAATTTAACCATTGATAAAAGAAAAAATGCAGCGTATTTTGCGATATCCATTAGGATCTAATTAACATTTTATACCAAAAGCAAGATCTCCAGCATCACCAATACCTGGAACAATATAGGCTTGTGATGTAAGTTCTTGGTCAATTGCACCAATATAATAATGGGTAGATTCTGGTAATTGAGTTTTAAGATAATCAATCGCTTCAGGTGATGCAATTGCAGCTACAATAAACAATTTACTTGGATTCCCTTGCTGTAATAATGTTTTATAAACACTCACCATTGAGCTGCCTGTTGCTAGCATCGGGTCTACGATGATTAATGCCTTGTTTTCAAATGATGGCGAAGCGACATATTCAACATGAATTTCAAATTCATCGTTTGTAATGTGTTTTCTGTAGGCAGAAACAAATGCAGATTCAGCCTTATCAAAAATGGATAAAAATCCTTGATGCATAGGTAAACCAGCACGTAAAATAGTTGCTAAAATTGGCTGCTCAATAAGTTGATATTCAGTTGCTTCTCCGAGAGGTGTTGTTACTGAAACTTGTTTGTATTCTAATTTCTTTGAAACTTCATATGCTAGTAACTCACCTAAACGCTCAAGATTTCTTCTGAAACGCATCGAATCTTTTTGAACTTTGACATCTCTTAATTCGCTTAGAATTGAACCGAAAATTGATTTTGTTTCACTAAAATTTTGAATCATACAAATAGGCTTTTTGTAAAGATAAACTAATTTTATTTTTTAAGTAGAATTTTCATTGAATTATATTTGTTCGGTAGACATAAGAATTTTTGTTTGACCTTTTATTTTAATTTTGTTTCATGTTTAAAAATTCAAAAATAGATTTTAAGATTTTTAAAAGGCTAATTATTTTTGTGCGCGATTATAAAAAGTTGTTACTATACTCTTTTATTTGCACCATGGTACTGGCGATTTTAACTCCTTTGCGCCCAAAGTTAATTGGTGTAATGGTGGATAAATATATTATTTCTTCAGTAGATCCAAAAGGACTTTTAAATTGGACATTGTTAATTGCATTATTTCTTTTCTTAGAAGGGGTCTTCCAATTTTTCGGTTCTTTTTCAAGCAATTTATTGGCTCAATCAATTATTCGTGATATTCGTGTTGCCTTATTTCGTCATCTTTCTTCTTTTCGAATGAAGTATTTTGACAAAACTTCGAATGGTGCAATTGTTTCCCGTTTAATTTCTGATATTGAGGCTATATCGGAAGTTTTTTCTTCGGGGTTATTAGATATTCTTGGTGATTTATTGATGTTGATTGTTGTGATATCTATCATGTTCGCAAGTAATTGGCAACTTACGTTATTAACATTGATTCCCATACCTTTATTAATTATTGCGACAAATATTTTCGCAAAAGCAATGCGAAATTCGTTCGCGGCTGAAAGAGTTCAAGTTACTAGATTAAGCTCTTTTGTACAGGAAAGATTGTCAGGAATGTTTATTGTTCAGCTTTTTTCAAGAGAACAAAATGAAATGAATAGTTTTGAAGCTATAAATAAAGGGCATCGTCAAGCACACGTCAATGCTGTTTGGGCATTTTCTATTTTCTTTCCTGTAGTAGAGATTTTAAGTTCTTTGTCTATTGCGTTTTTGTTAGTTTGGGGCGCGTTTCAGTTTTTAAATCCTATCAATAATCCAAAGCTCATGTTTTCCGAAATAATTTCTTTCACACTTTGGATTCAAATGTTGTTTCGTCCGATACGTCAATTAGCGGATAAATTTAATATTCTGCAACGAGGAATCGTTCGTGCAGAAAGAGTGTTTGAGGTGCTAGATCTTGAAGAACAATCTCAAAAAAATGGTACAATCGATAGCTTCAATTTTAATCAAAAAATTATATTTCAAGATTTAAGTTTTGCTTACAATGATGAAAATTGGGTGTTAAAGAATATTTCTTTAGAAATTCAATCAGGAGACATGGTTGCCTTTGTAGGTGCTACAGGAGCTGGTAAGTCTTCGCTAGTCAATTTATTAGGAAGATTTTATGAAAATCAGAAAGGAGCTATTTTAATTGGACAGACTGATATCCGTGATTTACAACTTGAATTATTGAGAAAAAATATAGCAATTGTTCTTCAAGATGTTTTTTTATTTTCTGATTCAATTTTAAACAATGTTACGTTGAACGATCCATCAATTTCTTTAGAAGAAGTAATCATCGCTTCAAAAGCTGTCGGAGCTCATAACTTTATTGAAAAACTTCCTGGCGGTTACAATTACAATATTGGTGAAAGAGGAGGGATGTTATCTGTTGGACAACGACAGATGTTGTCATTTATTAGGGCCTATGTTTATAACCCATCAATACTTATTCTAGATGAAGCAACTTCAAGTGTTGATAATGAATCTGAAAAGTTAATTCAACATGCAACAGAAAAAATAACGAAAGGTAGAACTTCGATTGTGATTGCTCATCGTCTTTCTACCATTCAGAGTGCATCTTTAATTGTGGTAATGGATCAAGGGAAAATTGTTGAAAAAGGTTCTCATTATTCATTAATTGAACTGAATGGCTACTACAAAAGGTTGTATGATATTCAATTCTCAAAATAATTTACTTCCTATTTTAATAATGCTTATTAGGCAGAAGGTAATTTGTCACGTAGTCAAATACCCCTTTTTCAAGCGAGTAAAATTCATCTTGATATCCTGAATTTTTCAGTTTTGACATATTCGCTTCCGTAAAGTACTGGTATTTATCTCTAATATCAAGTGGTGTATCTATAAAATCGATTTCTGTAGCTTTGTTTAAAGCGTTGAATGTTGAAATTGCTAAATCATTGAATGTGCGCGCTGTACCAGAACCTAAATTGTAGATTCCAGATTCAGGCTGAGATTTTAACAGGAAGAAACAAACATTAATCAAATCTTTAACATAAATGAAATCTCTTAGTTGTCCGCCATCTTTGTAATTCGGGTTATGTGATCTGAATAGTTTCATTCTGTTATTTACAGAAATTTGATGGAATGCATGAAATATTACTGAAGCCATTCTTCCTTTATGATATTCATTTGGACCGTAAACATTGAAAAATTTAAGGCCTGCCCAAAATGGCGGTTGATTTTGTTGTTCTAGAGCCCATTTATCAAAATCGTTTTTAGAATCTCCGTAAGGATTCAATGGTTTTAATTTTGGTACAACTTCGTGATTATCTTCGTATCCATATTCTCCAAGTCCATAGGTAGCTGCTGAACTTGCATATACTAATGGGACTTGAAATTCTGATGAAAATTCCCATATTTTTTTTGAGTAATCCACATTGAGCTCATCAAATATTTTCTTGTCAAATTCAGTGGTATCGGTTCTTGCGCCTATGTGAAAAATAAAATCAATCTCTGTGTTATTCTCATTTAACCAGTTGAAAAAATCTGATCTTTCTATTTTTGCTAAAAAAAATTTCCCTTTAAGATTTTCTTTTTTTTCAATTTTAGTAAAATCATCGACTAAAATTAAGTCGTGTAGACCTTCTTCATTGAGTTTTTCTACTAAGCAACTTCCAATAAAACCTGCTGCACCAGTAATTATGATTTTTCCCATATTGAGTTAAGCTGTAAATTTTGTGGTGATTTCTATCAAAAAGAGGATAGAACATCCCTTGTGTTTTTTTGTTTAGATAGTAAAATTATTAAAAATGTTTCAATTTAAAACAAAACAAATCATTCCAACCGATATAAATACTTGTTGGGACTTTTTTTCATCACCTTCCAATCTTAAATTAATCACTCCACCTTACATGGGGTTTGATGTTAAGACGAGCGTTCCAGACTCGATGTATGAAGGTTTGATCATTGCATATACGGTTAAACCTCTGTTAGGCATTCCTGTAGAGTGGGTGACGGAAATTACTCATATAAATAAAGGTTCTTTTTTTGTTGATGAACAAAGAATAGGACCCTATAAATTATGGCATCACGAGCATCATTTTAAAGAAGTTGCAGAGGGGATAGAAATGATTGATATTGTTTCATACGAGTTACCTTTTGGGAAATTAGGGAAGTTAATAGAACCCTATTTAGTAGCGCCAAAACTTAAAGAGATTTTTGATTACCGTTTTAAAAAAGTCAACGAATTATTCTAAAAGCACCTCGTTTCTTGATGTATTTAACTTAAGTTATTTATATTTACTTATTTATTGCAAACAAATTGAATGAAAACAGTATATATTATTAGAAAAGAACATTTTAACTCAGCTCATAGGCTATTCAATGAAGATTGGTCAGATGATAAGAACGAGGAGGTTTTTGGAAGGTGTAGCAATAAAAATTGGCATGGTCATAATTTCAATCTTTTTGTTACTGTAAAAGGTAAGCCAGCAGATGATACTGGTTTCATCATTAATTTGGAAACTTTAAGTAAAATTATCAAAGAAAAAGTCATTAATAAATTAGACCACAAAAACCTAAATTTGGATGTTCCAGAGCTTGTAGGTGTTTTGCCTTCAATTGAAAATATAGTTACTTTTATTTGGAGTTGCTTAGAGGAAGAAATTGAAAGGCATGGTGGTAAATTGTGCAAGTTAAGATTAGAAGAAACAGAGAATAATTTTGTTGAATATTTCGGTGGTGTTGAACCTTATTAATAGTATTAAATGAGCGAAAATTTTTATAACGATGAAGTAACTAATAAAATTGCTTCTGTTTATGTTGATATAATTTCAGAACTTGGAGAAAATCCAAAAAGAGATGGATTATTAAAAACGCCTGAAAGGGTTGCGAAATCACTTCAGTATTTAACTCATGGATATGAAATAGATCCAGAAGAGATTCTTAAAAGTGCTTTATTTGAAGAGGAATATTCAGAAATGGTAATTGTTAAAAGTATTGAGGTCTATTCAATGTGTGAACATCATATGCTTCCTTTTTTTGGTAAAGCACACATTGCTTATATACCTGACGGACGAATTGTTGGATTGAGTAAACTTCCTAGGGTCGTGGATGCTTTTTCAAGAAGACTCCAAGTTCAAGAGCGCCTTACGATAGAAATTAGAGATTGCATACAAAAAACGTTACAACCTAAAGGAGTTGCTGTAGTAATTGAGTGTTCTCACATGTGCATGCAAATGAGGGGGGTTCAAAAGCAAAACTCGGTTACCACCACTAGCGCATTTACAGGACTTTTTCTAAATAATGACGCAACTAGAAAAGAATTTATTAATTTAGTACAAGCAAAATTAAATTAATTAAAATTATGTTAGAAAATTTATTGAACAAAAGACAATATAGTTCGAATGCTAGAACTATGTCTACCGATTTTTTTGTGAATGTTTATACCTACATGTTTGTTGCTCTTGGGATTTCTGGTTCCATTGCATACATGTGCGGTACTCCTGAGTTTGTTACAGAATATTTTGTCACTTCTGAAGGAAAAATATCAGGATTATTTTATGTTGTTGCTTTTGCTCCCGTTGGTTTAGGTTTGTTAATTCAAATGGCATACAACAGACTTTCCCTAATGACACTTTTTGTTTTGTTTGGACTTTATGCAGCTTTAATGGGGTTGAGTTTAAGCACCATTTTTCTTGTATATTCTATAGCTTCAATAGTTACAACATTTTTTGTGGCTGCAGGTGCTTTTGCAGGGATGGCAATTCTTGGTTATACAACTAAAACAGATTTAACAAAATTTGGAAGTATGTTATACATGTTGTTCATCGGTATTTTTATTGCTGGTATCGTAAACATTTTTATGAAAAGTGATACTATGGATTTCATAATTTCAATCATTGGTGTTTTTGTTTTTACAGGTTTGACAGCTTATCAAATGCAACAATTAAAACATATTAGTGAAGAACCTGGTCTAGAAAATGTACAACGAAATAAATTGGCCTTAATCGGAGGGTTAATGTTATATATACTTTTTATCAATCTCTTTTTAACACTGTTACGTTTGTTAGGGAATAGAGATTAATTTTTCAATTTCACATAAAAGAAGGTGCTAAAGGCACCTTTTTTTATGTGAAATAATTAGAATAATTCCCTGCTCATTTCTATTCTAAAATAGTGAGCTTCGCAAATTTTAATAAAAGTGTTTTAGAGCCTTCTTTTGGAAAAAAAATGATTGCTTTTTTTTCATTCCCCAAGCCCTCAATTTTAATCACTTTTCCTTTACCGAATAAATCATGACTCACATTAAATCCAACTTTTAAGGATGTTTCGAGGTCGCTGTTAGTATGATTTGTTGTTTTTATGACATCGGATAAAGATCTTAAATTGTTGGGATTTTGAACTGTTTTGCGTAATCCTTGAACATTTTCTTCATTGGGAGAAAATGTTGAACGACTATTTAATGAACGTCCTCCTGTTTGATTTTGGTAGGGGGATTCAAATTTAAGGAAGTCTTTGTTTATTTCTGAGATAAATCTACTCGGCTCACTTGAGTTTAATGATCCAAAAACAAAACGTGAGTTTGCATATGAAATGGTACAACTTTTTTCAGCCCTTGTGATGGCTACGTAAAATAGTCGGCGTTCTTCTTCAAGTTCACTTCGTGTATTCAGAGCCATTTGAGAAGGGAATAGATTCTCTTCTAGTCCAACTAGAAATACATGTGGAAATTCTAACCCTTTACTAGAATGTATTGTCATCAATGTTATTTTGTTCTTATCGTCTTCTGTTTCTTTATCTACGTCAGTAAGCAAGGCTACATCAGACATAAATTCAGGCAATGTTTTTTGATCATCATCCGTTTTTTGAGCAGAAAATGAGCGTATACCACTTAGTAATTCTTCTACATTTTGATATCTTTCAACTTCCTCTGGCCCTTTGTCTTTATCCGTGTATAAATCTTTTAGAATCCCCGATGATTTTGCTATATGAAAAGCAATATCATAGGCACTTTGTTGCTCAAGTTGTACATTGAAACTTTTAATCATTGTGGCGAACTCAACTAACTTAGTTTTTGTTGGCGCGTTAATTGCAACTGGGTAAGATTGGAAATTGTTAATAATTTCCCAAATATTCTTTTGATATGTATTCGAGGCAATTATTAAGTTTTCAATTGAGGTTTTACCTATTCCTCTTTTGGGATAGTTGATCACTCTCTTAAATGCTTCTTCATCGTTAGGATTGATTGCTAATCGGAAATACGAAAGGACATCTTTTATCTCTTTTCTTTGGTAAAAAGAGAGACCTCCATAAATTTTATACGGAAGATTTAATTTGCGTAAAGCCTCTTCAAAAGAGCGCGACTGACGGTTAGTTCTGTAAAGGATAGCAAAATCATTGTAATTCAATCCTTCTGATTTTTTAAGATCAAAAATTTTATTTGCAATAACTTTACCCTCTTCGTTATCTGTTAAAGTTTTGATAACAGAAATAGGGTCTCCTAATTTATTATCTGTCCAAACATTTTTCTGAATTTGATCTTTGTTTTTTGATATAACACTGTTTGCGGCTTCTACAATCGATTTAGTGCTTCTGTAGTTTTGTTCTAGTTTAAAAATCTTGAAATCTGGATAATCATTCTTAAAGTTCAGGATATTTTGAATGTTCGCGCCTCTAAAAGAATAGATGCTTTGAGCATCATCTCCTACAACACATATGTTTTCATATACTGCAGCAATTTTTTTAACAATTAGATATTGTGCATAGTTAGTGTCTTGATACTCGTCTACTAAAATGTATTTAAATTTATTTTGGTAATAATGCAAGACATCTGGAAAATCTCTTAATAAGACATTTGTTTGGTACAGAAGATCATCAAAATCCATTGCGCCAGCTTTAAAGCATCGATTTGAGTAACTTTGATAAATACGGAATAATTCTGGTCTTTTACTGAGAGTGTCTTCTTGAATGATTTCTGAGTTAAGAGCATACGCTTCAGGAGAAATTAAATTATTTTTAGCTGAAGAAATTCTACCCAAAACTAAGCTTGGCTTATACGTTTTGTCATCTAAATTCAATTCTTTGATGATATCTTTAATTAAGCTTTTCGAGTCTGCAGTATCATAAATAGTGAAGTTAGTTGGGTATCCCAAGAGGTCTGAATTAAATCGCAATAATCTTGAAAACACAGAATGGAAAGTTCCCATGGTAATGTTCTTTCCTTCTGTCCCTCCTACGATCACGCCAATTCTTTCAGTCATTTCTTTTGCTGCTTTATTGGTAAAGGTGAGCGCCATAATATTAAAAGGGTCAATACCTTGTCGAATCATGTGTGCTATACGATAGGTTAAAACACGAGTTTTTCCAGATCCTGCCCCTGCAATTACCATAATTGGTCCATCGATTTGTTCAACAGCTAATCTTTGGCTTTCATTGAGTCCGTTTAAATATTCCATATATACAAAAGTACATAGTTTTGATATATATATTAGGTATAAATGTTGGGTGATTTTAGTTTTTTAAATATTTATTTTATTTTTTCTAATACAGGGTTTCTTAACAAAATATTGTTTAAAAGCTTAATTGAGTTTGTATTATTGAAAATAAGTTATATCTTTACAGACCCGAAAAAGTGTTCGGGAGTTAAGTTTATTTATAAATGTTTAATTATTAGTATGCCAACTATTCAACAATTAGTTCGCAAAGGACGTACGGCAATCGTTAAGAAAAGCAAATCTGCTGCTCTTGATTCTTGCCCGCAACGAAAAGGGGTATGTGTAAGGGTTTACACCACTACTCCTAAAAAGCCGAACTCAGCTATGAGAAAAGTAGCAAGGGTTCGTCTCACGAATGGTAAGGAAGTAAATGCTTACATTGGTGGTGAAGGACACAATTTACAAGAGCATTCATTGGTGCTTGTGCGTGGTGGTAGAGTAAAAGACCTTCCTGGGGTTAGATACCACATTGTACGAGGTGCTGAAGATACTGCTGGTGTAGAGGGTAGAACTCAACGTCGATCTAAGTATGGTACTAAAAGACCAAAAGCGAAAAAATAATTTAAAAGCTTTCAAGAAATGAGAAGAAGAAAAGCCAAAAAAAACCCTATCCTGCCAGATCCTAAGTTTAACGATGTTGTAGTTACAAAATTCGTTAACAACTTGATGTATGATGGGAAAAAAACTTTAGCATTTAAAATCTTTTACGATGCAATTGATATTGTAGATTCTAAAGTTGAAGAACAGTCTGGTCTTGATGTATGGAGAAAAGCATTGGAAAATGTTACTCCTAGTGTTGAGGTTAGAAGTCGCCGTGTAGGTGGAGCTACGTTCCAAATTCCTACTCCAGTTCGTGAAGAGAGAAAACAATCATTAGCTATGAAATGGTTAATAGGTTATTCTCGTAAACGAAATGAGAAATCAATGGCAGGTAAATTAGCATCTGAAATTATAGCTGCTTCTAAAGAAGAGGGTGCTGCTTTCAAGAAAAAAGGTGATACAATTCGTATGGCTGAAGCTAATAAAGCATTTTCACACTTTAGATTTTAATTATCATGTCAAGAGATCTAAAATTTACAAGAAACATTGGTATTGCAGCTCATATTGATGCTGGAAAAACTACTACTACTGAGCGTATTCTTTATTATGGTGGTGTAAACCACAAAATTGGTGAGGTACACGACGGTGGAGCTACTATGGACTGGATGGAGCAAGAGCAAGAAAGAGGTATTACTATTACTTCTGCTGCTACAACCTTGAAATGGCAATATCGTAATCAAGAGTATCACATGAATATTATTGATACTCCTGGACACGTTGACTTTACAGTTGAGGTGAATCGTTCATTACGTGTATTGGATGGTTTAGTTTTCTTATTTTCAGCTGTTGATGGTGTTGAGCCACAATCTGAAACTAACTGGAGACTTGCAAACAACTATAATGTTCCTCGTATTGGTTTCGTTAACAAAATGGACCGTTCAGGTGCAGATTTCTTAAACGTGTGTAAACAAGTTAAAGAAATGCTTGGAAGTCACGCTTTACCACTTCAATTAAACATTGGTGCTGAAGACGATTTTCAAGGTGTTGTTGACTTAATTAACTTTAGAGGTGTCGTATGGAATGAGCATGATATGGGTATGACTTTCAAAGAAATTGAAATTCCTGCAGATATCATTGATGAAGCTCGTCAATTACGTGAAGAATTATTAGAAGCTGTTGCAGAATTTGATGATACATTAATGGAGAAATATTTTGTTGATCCAGAATCATTAACTGAAAGAGAAATTTTAGATGCATTAAGAGCTGCTACTATCGCTGGTAAAGTTGTACCAATGATGTGTGGATCTGCATTTAAAAACAAAGGTGTTCAAGCAATGTTGGATATGGTAATGGAAATTTTAC